>DEYM01000056.1:0-21341 GCA_002364555.1 Phycisphaerales bacterium UBA3158
CACGAGTTCCAGGCAGTACTCGCCGAAGCAGCAGGCGCCGAAGAGGATAATGCACCAGGCGGCATCCTCGTTGCAGGTGGAGTCGATCCCGAAGAACTTGCCGCCCATCGATGAACACTCGTCCTGGGAGATCAAGTCGTAGCAGATCTCGTACTCCACACAGCAGGCGCCGTATTGGTCCGCTGTTGCACTGGATGCCAGAAGCAGGGTGCTCATCAGGATGATTGAAGCAATCAATCGAATCACGATCATCTCTTCCTATCGAAGGTGAACTCCCATTCGGTAGACAGCGGCTGATGGTGCGGATCAACGGCCACCCATCAGAAACGACAAGAAACCAACCAATTCCAGTCAGCGGTCGTTGTTTCAACCCATTAGCCGTTGATGGGGGTCTGGTCTTCAAGGCCGGGGAACCGCCACGGTCTGTTTGATCCAAGATCCATCATGGGCACCAGATGTTCCCGTACGCATTCGACCAGTTCGACGAGCCCTTCACCGGTATGTGCGGATACGCAGACATCGGCATCCCGACAGAGCCCCAAATCGCTCCTGAGCGAGAGTCGAAGATCGGGTTCTCGATCCGTCTCGATCCAGGACGACGACATGTCTCTGGCGAGAATGAGCATGTCCGCCTTCTCGATGAGCTGTTCCGTCCGGCTCATCGCATCCATCTCGATGCTGTCTTCGCTGGTTCGTTGGCCGGGCGTATCGTGCCAGCGGACCACCAGTCCACCCAGTTCGATCAGCGTGGAGACGTAGTCGCGAGTCGTGCCCGGCTCATCCATGGTGATCGCGACATCGCGCCCGGTCAGCAAGTTCAGCAGTGAACTCTTGCCGATGTTTGGGGGCCCCAGGACGACGACACTCGGTGGTGTGAGCATTCGATTGAGCCGATTCGATCTGGCATCGTCAGCGTCGTCCCATGATTCGCAGTCGGCCCATCGTTCCGGTTGCTTGAGCAGCAGGTCGATCGCCAGTGGACTGGCTGCCGTCGAGATCGCCTTCATGGCAGCGGCCTCGATGACATTGCGGGCTTCGGGAAACAGAGATTTCGGCGTCATGTCCGGATCATGTATCGCACCGGCATCCTCCAAGGCGGCCAGCAGCCGTTGGCGAATTCGAAGTCCGCCATGAGGCATGAGCTGGGCGCAGTCCGGGGCCGGTATGGAAACAAGCCCTCGATCGATGCCGGCCAGATTCGAGAGTCGAAGCGTTCCAGCAGGCCACTTCGAGTGACCTGTGATGATGTTGAGTACAGGCGTGATGTCGCCTGTGAGCTGGATGATGGAGACAGCCCCTGTCTCGGGAGCGGTCATCATGGCGGCACGACAGTGACCGGAACTCATCGCGTCATTCCGCCGAGTTGTCTTCGGTGAGATCGTTCGTGTCGCCTGCCAGTGCATGTCGGGCACAGGCGGCTATTCCAATGAGAGTCAGGTTGGTCACGACGCGGTCGATGAGTTCATCATCTCCGAAGAGCGCCTCGGCATCTCCGCCAGTGGCGATCACCATCGGAAACGCGCCATATTCAGCGGCATACTGCTCAACCAGCTTCCAGACCAGTCCTCGAATGCCCGCGGCGACGCCCATGAGCATGGCATCACCCGTCGACTTGCCGAATGCGCCGTTGTCGGGTTTTCTGAATTCCATCTCAGGCAGGGCGTCCGTGAATTCATGCAGTGCCTTGAGCTGCATGTTGGTGCCCGGGGCGATCGCGCCACCGTGGAAGGTCCCTTCGCCATCGATGAAATCAACCGTGACGGCGGTGCCGGCATCGACGATTATGCAGGCCTGTTGGACCGATTCCCAGGCTGCCAACGCATTGAGGAGCCGATCGGTACCCGTGATGGTCTCGGGATCGAGGTTGACCATCATCGGGATCGGGACATCCTGGCCGATTCGATAGATGTCCTGCGACAGCTGTCCATTGAGTGCGGATGAGAGCCTCAGGGCGGCTGGCTCATTCACATCAGCCATCAGGATGGAGCCGTTTCCCGACTCCTCGAGACGTTTCCAGAGTTCGACCACCCGCTCCACGGCACCAGCCAGATCATCGTTGGAGAAGCAGGTTGGGGCACCGCAGGTCCCACCTTCCACGGAAGCGATGTGGGTTCGGGTATTCCCGATGCTGATGACGACAAGCTGTGTATCTGTGCTCATGGCCATAGTGTAGGGCAGCATCGGAAGGACCGGGTATCCTGCTGGCATGGACGTCTCAGAGACAGGTCGAATCATCGATGGAAGGGCGATCGCCAGCCGTGTCAGGGAGACGCTCCTCGAGCGGACCTCGGCATTGAAGGCCTCGGGTTCACCCGTCCGGCTCGATGCGGTCATGGTTGGAACCAATCAGTCCGCTGGAGTCTATGCGACCAACCAGGCCCGGATGTGTGATGAGGTCGGCATCGAGTACAGGCTGCATGAACTCTCCGGTGACATCACCCAGGCCGATCTCGAGAACTACATCGACGGATTGAACGCTGCACCGGAAGTGACGGCCATCATGCTCCACATGCCATTGCCTGATGGAATCAAGACGGAGCAGGTCCAGTCGCGAATCATCGATGCCAAGGATGTCGAGGGTGTGAACCCCGCCAACATCGGCAATGTGCTCTACGGTCGACGAAGCCTGGTTCCATGCACTGCGTTGGCGACGATGACGCTCATCGAATCGACGGGCATCGAACTTCCCGGCAAGAAGGTGGTCTGCATCGGTGCCAGCAACATCGTCGGAAAGCCCGTCGCGGTTCTGCTGATGCGAGCCGAGGCGACCGTCATATCGACCAATATCCACACACCCGACATCAAGTCGCTGTGTCGCGACGCTGACGTGCTCGTTTCGGCGGTTGGCAAGCCCGGTCTCGTGACGCAAGACATGGTCAGGCCCGGTGCCGTGATCATCGATGTGGGCATCACCCGAGTGACGGATGAACAGACCGGTCGTCGACACACCGTCGGAGATGTCGACTTCGATCGCGTCTCGAAGATCGCCGGCTGGATCACGCCGGTTCCGGGCGGTGTCGGGCCAGTCACCGTGGCCATGCTTCTGCGAAACACGGTCGAAGCTGCTGATCGAACGGGCTGATCGATCCGACGATCAGCTGAACAGCCGTTGGCCTGCTTCGTCGTAGCGGCTCAGTGAATCCCGTATCACATCCTCAGGCAAGGCCGGACCGGGCGGAGTCTTGTCCCAGTCGCCACGATCGCAGATGGCCTGGAGCCAGTTGCGGACGTACTGCTTGTCGAATGATTCCTGGTCTCGACCAGCTTCATACTTTTCGGCCGGCCAATAACGGCTCGAGTCGGGTGTCAGTACCTCATCGATGAGAAGGAGCTCATCCGTGGGTTGACCGTCCATGTCGAGTGCGAATCCGAATTCGAATTTGGTATCCGCCAGGATCAGGCCCTTTGGAAGGGCGTATTCGGCTGCCTTGGTGTAGATCTCGAGAGAGATATCCCGCAGCTTCGCCATCACGCTGCTGCCGGCGATTTCGCAGGCCTGCTGAAAATCGATGTTTTCGTCATGACCTTCCGTGGCCTTGGTTGACGGTGTGAAGATCGGTTCGGGAAGCTTCTGGCATTGGGTCATGCCTTCTGGAAGTTCGATGCCGCAGACTTTTCCGGTCTGCTGGTATTCCTTCCAGCCACTACCTGCCAGATAGCCTCTGACGACACATTCGATTGGTACGACGTGGGTCGCGCGACCGAGCATCATGCGTCCTTCGACACTGGGCCAATGACATTCATCGAGACCGGGCACGTCCTCGGGCTTGGTTGAGAGCAGGTGGTCGGAGATGATGTCCTGTTCACGAACCCAGCTGAACCATTCGGTGCTGATGCGAGTGAGTGCCTGGCCCTTGCCCGGGATGGAATTGGGAAGCACCACATCGAAGGCGCTGATCCGGTCGCTGGCGACGATCAGCAGTGCCGGGGGTCTTCCCGGGGTTCCCGGAACCTCGTAGAGATCCCTGACCTTGCCTTGTCGGCGGCCTGGAAGTGGCAGATCGGTGTCATAAACAGCATTCGATGAGGTCGTCGTCATCATCGGCTCCCTACGATATTCGGTGCATTTGAAGGGTTATGTTTCAGTGCCAATAAAGTGTAGCAGGATCGGTTCCATCTGCTGGCTAGGCTATCATGCCAGCCTGTTCCGACTGTTCGATGCAGCCGGGGCACCCCTCAGAAAAGGTCCTCTCTCTCCATGCTCCAGTTCGCGGTGTTCAAAGATTCGGCTCCTGCAGACGATTGGTCCCTGAACCATGCTCGTCTGCTGGATCGCGATGATCTGGTCGTTCCCGGGGAGATCGATTTCAAGAATGGCTTGATCAACTGCAATCGTCGGGGTGTCCGACCGACGGCGTTGCTGCTTCAGTACGACGCGGGTGATTCCGGACGTCTGTCGCTGCAGACCTGTCTTCTGCCGCATCGAGAGAAGCCCTACATCCTGAGCGTGGAACTGGCTCGACATCGAATCGCGATCTTCCTGGCCCAGGCTGAAATCTGGCAGATGCATCTGAGTCAGGAGCATCCCGCCATGGCGATGGTCCAGTCTGCTCGTCAGATCTTCACCCGCGCGATGGTCACACCCGATCCGGTCAAGGCGGATGCCAACGGTTTCAAGGCTCTTGGTCTTGCCTTGAAGGCATCGGAACTTCTGGCGTTGGCCCATGCCGAGGTCCTCATTCACCGACGGTACAAGGAGCGTCCCGCTAGTCGGGCAACGTTCGGAACCGCGGTGTGGCCCAAGCAGGCGGGGCCAGTCCTGCAGGACTTCGTCAAGAACAAGTTGAACTTCGAACTGGTCCGGATCCCCATGGAGTGGGGTGTCGTCTGTCCGCAGGAAGGCGTCTACGATTGGGAGAAGTTCGACCGCTGGGTGGAATGGGCCGTCGAGTCCAAGTGCATGATCATTGCCGGGCCGCTTGTCAATTTCAATCCCGGTCGCATGCCACTCTGGATGGAGCAGTACAAGAACGACTTCGGCGAGATCTGCGATCGGGCCTACGACTACGTTCAGAATGTCGTCCAGCGATATGGCGACAACATCGGGATGTACAGCGTACTGGCCGGGGTGCAGACCAATCTGGACTATCAGCTGAACCTCAAGCAGATGATCGATCTGGTCCGGACGCTTGCTCTGGTCGTCAGGCAGGGGCAGCGCAATCGACGCGTGATGGTCGAACTGAATCATCTCTGGGGCGAATATCTGGCCACCGAGCGAGACGCCGTCGCGCCCATCAGCTTCATTGAACAGCTGCTTCAGGAAGGCATCAGACTCGATGCCGTCGGACTGCAGATACTCTTCGGTGATGCCCGGCATGCGATGCCGACCCGAGATCTGATGGAGTTGAGCAAGCTTGTCGATCGTTTCCTCCATCTCGAGCCCAAGCTTGTGATATCCAGTCTTGGTGTTCCGGATTCCGTCGTTGACGAGAACGCCGGATGGTGGCATTCTCGGTGGTCTCCAGAACGGCAGGCACGATGGGTCAGCCAGGCGTTGATGTTGCTTCTCTCGAAGCCCTTCGTCGAAGCAGCCATCTGCAGCGATCTCTACGACCACGAACTGACCGTTCCGGCCGGGGGTGGATTGCTGTCCGTCGATGGCAAGCCCAAACCGGTCTTGAAAAGCTGGGTGGCCTTGAAGAAGTACCTCTCGAAACCACTTGGAAGACGCATGAAGAGCTCCGATACGGCCTCATGAGCGAGTTCCTCTCTCGGCGTGGAGCCGTTTTGATCCTGTGTCTGATGTCCGTCCTTGTCCTGCTGACTGGAATGAGCCGTGTTTCGGTTCCGGATGCACCCATGTCCTCTCGTGCGCTCTGGCGAATCGATCTGGCCAAGGCATCATTGCCGGAGCTTCAACTGCTTCCTGGCATCGGGCCCGTTCTGGCGGCCCGGCTTGAGGCTTGGAGGCGACGAGGTGAAAACCTCGATGCTCTGGATGACCTTCTTGACATTCACGGGATCGGTCCGCGTACCATCAGGAGTCTGCAGCCACTCGTCTCAGTGACTGCGTCTTCATCGCCTGACGAGTTCAAGAACGAAGATTGAATGGGAACGACGGGGCGGAATCCTGACCGACTTGCCGTACTGGCAGGTCATCCAGCCGTGAAACGACTCCAGGATCGTCTTGCGGACGGGGGATGGGTGCGCGCTCAGGGAAGGGCCGGCTCGAGCAGCGTCGCGTTGGCTGGACTGCTCGCGGGCAAATCTGGGGGCAATGACGGCGTCTCGCCTGTCCTACTGGTTCGAGCCCATCTCGACGAGGCGGACGAAGCAGTCGATGAACTCCGTGACCTGGGTGTGGACGCCCAGCGATTCCCGGCCATGGAACTGGTTCCGGGCGAATCAAACATCCGTCTCGATCTGCTGTCCGATCGACTGACCACACTCCAGTCGATTCGAGATCGAACCGTGCCATCAGTCCTGGTGGCACCCATCACCGCCATCATGCAGGTGGTGCCGCCAAGTGAAGGTCTCGACCGTGTCCACAGGGTCGTCCGCACAGGTGGCGGCCATGCGTTGGAGGAACTGATCGTCTGGATGGCCGAAGCGGGCTACTCCAGGGTTCAGGCGATCAACTCGCCCGGGGAGTTCACGGTCCGAGGTGACATCCTCGACATCTACCCGGCGGCCGGTGGACCAGCCCGCCTTGACTACTTCGGTGATGAGATCGAATCGATCCATGAAATCGATCTATCCACGATGGGTTCGGATCGTCGACTTGATCGACTTGATCTGGTGGCTGCCGGCGAACAGTACAACCTGCTTTCGGGGGAGCCGGATCTCGGGATGGATTCACTGGTGTCGATGCTGGATTCATCATGGACGGTGCTGATGGATGACTGGATCGAGATCAACGAGCAGGCTCGGAGCTATCTGGAACGGGTCAGCGATGGTTCCGGAGTCATCGGTCTCGATCTTCTCCAGCGGCAGATGCTCGAGATTTCCGGGGGACTCGTGTCGATCGAATCCGCGGCCTCGGCTGCTGACGACGTTCTCCAGCTGCCGGTGAGTCCGGTGATGGAATTCTCCGATCAAGCCAGCGAGGCCTTCGTCGAACTGGGGGCACTGGCTGCGGATTCCAGCGTGTCAGTGTGGATGGGCAACGAGGGTGATCGTCGTCGCTTCAAGGAACTGCTCCACGAGTATGTGCCTGATGCCACGGTACGTGAACGCATCGAGCAGGTCTCGGGCTATCTGCATCGAGGCTTTCGCTGGGAAGAGGCGTCCTGGATTTCCTATCACGAGTTGATTCATCGCTATCAGGTCAGAAGACGTATCCATCGCAAGGACGGTGTGCGGACCGTCGATGCGTTCGTCGATCTCAAGGCGGGGGACTTCGCCGTCCACCGCGATCATGGCATCGCATCCTTCCTGGGACTTCAGATGATGGGCCGCACCAAGGACGAGCTCGATCAGGAGGAATTCCTCACGCTCGAGTTCGCCAAGAATGCGAGGCTGCATGTTCCCGTCAGCGACATCGAGCTGGTCCAGCGCTATGTTGGAGGCTTTCACGGTGCGCCCGACCGGTCCATGCTCGGTGGGAAGAGATGGCAACGACAGAAACAGCAGGCGGGTGATTCCGTTCGTGATCTGGCTGGTCGAATGCTTGAATTGCAGGCGATTCGCGCCGGACGCAAGGGCATGGCCTGTGGTCCCGACAGTCAATGGCAGCAGGAGTTCGAGGCGGCCTTTCCGTTCGAGGAGACGGCCGATCAGGTGGTCGCCATCCAGGCGGTCAAGACGGACCTGGAGACACCCAGGCCGATGGATCGGCTGGTCTGCGGTGATGTCGGATTCGGCAAGACCGAGGTGGCGATCCGAGCCGCCTTCAAGATGGTCCAGGAAGGCCGACAGGTGGCGGTTCTGGTGCCGACCACCGTTCTGGCCGAGCAGCATGGTCGAACCTTCGCTAATCGATTCGCGGGGTATCCGATCAGAGTCGAGTCGTTGAGTCGTTTCAGAAACAGGGCCCAGCAGCGTGAGATCCTCGAAGGGCTCTCCGCCGGGCAGGTGGATGTGATCATCGGCACGCATCGTCTGCTCAGCAAGGATGTCCATTTCAACGATCTCGGACTGGTCGTGATCGACGAAGAGCAGCGATTCGGCGTGGAGCACAAGCAGCGGCTCGTGAGCCTCCGTGCCAGTGTGGATGTGCTCACGATGACCGCGACACCGATTCCAAGAACGCTGCACATGTCCATACTCGGGCTTCGTGACATCTCGTCATTGACGACGGCTCCTCAGGATCGGCGTGCCGTTGTGACCGAAGTCATTTCCTGGGATGCCCGGCGAATCGGTGATGCCCTCAGGCGTGAACTGGCTCGTGAAGGTCAGGCGTTCGTCGTCCACAATCGTGTGAGTGATCTGCAGGAAGTGGCGGATGAGATCCGTAAACTCGTGCCCGGCGCCAGGATCGTCACCGGCCATGGCCAGATGACTCCCCGAGAACTCGAGAAGGTGATGTTGGCGTTCATGAGGCATGAGGCCGACATCCTGGTATCGACCACGATCATCGAATCCGGGATCGACATCCCAAACGCCAACACCATCATCATCAACGAGGCGGATCGATTCGGGCTC
This sequence comes from Phycisphaerales bacterium UBA3158, assembly GCA_002364555.1. GTDB lineage: Bacteria > Planctomycetota > Phycisphaerae > Phycisphaerales > SM1A02 > UBA1668. The sequence continues at coordinate 8,584 of DEYM01000056.1, forward strand.
TCGGATCTCCATCAGCTTCGTGGACGGGTCGGTCGTTTCAAGCATCGAGCCTACTGCTATCTGCTGCTGCCTCTGAATCGGACGGTCAATGAGGATGCCAGAAAACGACTCCGGGCCATCGAGAGCTTCTCCATGCTCGGGGCGGGATTCCGGATCGCCATGCAGGATCTTGAAATCCGTGGCACCGGGAATCTGCTCGGATCGGAGCAGTCCGGTCATATCGCGGCCGTGGGATACGACATGTATTGCCAGCTTCTTGAGCGTGCGGTCAAGGAGCTCAGGAAGGAGATCCATGTCGAGGTCGAGCAGACGACCATCGACCTTGGGATCAGGGGCTATCTGCCAAAGGCCTTCGTCCCCAGCGAATCCCGTCGAATGGACCTCTATCGCCGACTGGCCCGAGCCAGCAGCGAAGTGGATCTGGATGATGTCGAGACGATACTCACCAGCGCCTACGGGCAGTTGCCGGAGCCTGCTCAGCGTCTCTGGTCCCTGGCTCAGATCCGAATTCTCGCTGCCAGGGCCAGAATCAGATCCATTGCCCTCAGAGAGCAGGATGTCGTCTTCAAGACAGCCAATACCAAGGCTCTTGAAAATGCTTTCAGAAGCCTTTCAGGGACGATGAGGCTGGTTGGAGAGCCCGATGAGAGGGGTGTCTGCGAGATCTACTGGCGGCCTTCCCCGAAGATGCTGAAGAAGAAAACGCTCAAGGATCTGAGGCAGACGCTGATCAGACGTCTAGGCTCAATGTGAACTGGTTCTGGCCTGAGGTCCATTTTCGGGTCTGAAAAGTCGATTCTCAACAGGTCGCCTGAGGTGGGTCTTTGAGCCAAATCTACCCTAGATATAGTGGATTAGGCCATTGCATTACCGGGGCATTGTCATAGTATGGCTCTCGGAAAGAGTTCAAATGAGATCCGGAATCAAGCAGATTATTTCGGTATTCATGGGTAAAAGAAAAGAGATAGTTCCTTAGTTGGAATGAGAGGGAGAAGAAAATCATGAAAGCATTCGCATTACTCGCGGCAACTACTGTTCTCGGCGCAGCATCCGTTGCTTCAGCTGGTGTCAGTTTTAACGGTGCATTCAATTGGGACGATGGCGGTACCGTCATGGGTTCCTATGGCAGCAACGTCACATTTGCAAACATCGTTGATCCATTCGGAGACTCTGGTTCCGATCGTGCATTGAAGATCACCGAAGATCCACTATCCGGCACTCCACAGGGGTATGTCGCTTGGATTGATGGTCTCAATGATGGCGATGTGATCAACGTCTCGATGATGGGACTTGGTGACGGCGTCCTTACCGGGAAGATTCGTCTCTGGGCCCACTACACGACTTCAGACATCACCTCATACGGCGGTTCAGCCGGTGGATCCAACTCGTACAGCGCCTCGGCCACCGAGTGGACCATGCTTTCGAATGAGTGGACATTCAGTGGTGGAACCGCCAGCGGTGGTGACCACACTGGTCTCGTCATCGAAGCACGTCTCTACGCGTACTCCGACAATGAAGACTCTTCAGGATGGGTTGACGACATCACTGTTGATGTATTCACCACTTCCTCAGATGTTGAGATCTCGTTCGCAAGTGTTCCTGCTCCAGGTGCTCTGGCACTTCTGGGGCTCGCAGGCATCGCTGGTCGTCGGCGTCGTCGCAACTGATCACGCTTCTTTTCTTGTTTCCTGACAAGGCCGTGGCTTCCGCCACGGCCTTGTTCTTTTTCGGATGCCAGACCCATATGTGCTCGCGAGCTACACTCCGCCCATGATTGCCTGGTGTTCCCTGATTCTCGTCATGCCCCTGATCGGTCTGATTCTGGCCGCGTGGCATCGATATCTGGCTCGACTTCCCGAGACGAACGACTCCTTGGCTGCTGTATGCGGAATCGCTCTGCCACTGCTGGCCTCCGCGGGCTTCCTTGGTCTCCTGTGGGATCGAGAGGGGGTTGTCGGCACCTCGGGAGCCCTCGTATTGGGGAGCGGCCCTCTCATCTGTGGACTGGTCACAGGAACGCTTCTGGTGACAAGGCCCGATGCCCATGAGACAGGACGGTCATCAAGTGGTTTGATCATGTTCGTGGCGGGATTGGTGATGGTCATGATTGCTGCCGCAGGCCGAGTGCCGCATACGGTCGGACTCATCGCCTGCACGATCGGCCTGGTCCTCATCTGGCGAACCAGCCTCCGGTCACGTGATGGTCATCGACAGGTGAGGCCTTCTGACACCCCACAGCAGCCACTCTCGCTGACCGTAGCATTGGCTGGCAGCTTGATCCTGGCCTTCTGTACCCGCTTGTCTCCGATCGAATGGATGCCGTTGGTGATAGTTGTTCTGGTTGTGGGGGCTGTGGTGATGCTCCACATGCTCATGAGCAGCCGTGGGGTCTTCGCCGCCCTCGAGGCAGCGTGGTGGTTCGCGATCATCCTCCCGTGCCTTGGGCTGGGGCTTCTTGGTCAGGATCGACTGGCTGTACTGGTACGAGGTCATGATCTGCCCGGGCTGCCCGCGGTGGTACCCACGCTCAGGTCCACCGAGGGGCTTGTCGTTCCTGGGGTGGTCCTCATGCTGAGCGTCGTGTTCTGGTTGCTGGCAGGGTCAGTGGCATCGAGCTGGAGGCGGACCCTTGGAGTATGCCTGATCGTGGTCGGGGTTCTGGGATTTCTCGACCTTGGTCTGGGGCACCCTGGCTGATTTTGGAGAGCACAGCCCCAGTGGGCCGATCTCAAGATTCAGCAGGATCCAAGGATGGTTCCTGGTGACCGCTACCTCTCTCTGAAAAGTGCCCACGGATGGAAGCCCCCCCGATTCTGACTGAGCGCAATCGCCATGTTCTCCCCAATACCAGGGAGTCCGTCACCCATAAATTCTCGATCTCCGGCTATGAGGGCTACCTCACGGTCGGTTTGTTCGATGATGGTCGTCCTGGTGAAATCTTCATCAAGATGAGCAAGGAGGGCTCGACGCTCTCCGGATTGATCCAGGGGTTCTGTCGGAGCTTCTCCATCAGCCTCCAGTACGGTCTGCCTGTCCAGGATGCGGTTCGCCGGTTCAAGGGCATGCGATTCGAACCATCCGGATCGACTTCGAATCCACGAATCCCCCAAGCCGAGAGCATTCTGGACTACATCGCCAGATATCTCGAAGATGAATACGTCACGCGACCAAACGAGCTCAAGTCCGAACGTCAGGCAGGTTGACTGTCTGGTCGGATCGCTCTCCTGACCATCGTCGCAAACGAACAAGGGCCTCAGCGGGCCCTTGTTTAGTTTCCGGCAGGGCCGGGAGGTCCTCGCCGCATTCGGGTACTCCAGTGGTTCATCTCGCGGAAAGTCGTTCCCACTGCTCCCACGACGATGTCCGGCCAGGATAGCCCGGGTTCGAGAATGGCCAGTCGCGGCCGACCCAATCCTGAACAGCCCTCAGCAGATGCTCGTCGAGTCCTTCGGCCACTGTCGATTCCCGTACCCAGAGAATCACCATTGCATCATGGGGTTCCCTGCTTGATGGATAGAGATAGACGCAGCCAAGACAGATCTGATTGTCGAGACTCATCACGGTGTAGGCGAATGACGAACGTTTCTGGAATTCCTTCTGGTGCCATCCCAGATCCACTAGATCCTGATCCCGTGAGAGCGCGGTGTCGGGCCAGTCATGACCGGGTCCGAAGGGCTTGCTTCGGCGAAGGTGATCGATGCTCGACATCACGGCGTCGTAGTCGGCATCGAGATCGTGAATCGTCAATGGTCGCAGGACCACTCGATCCGTCATGAGGAGCTCCGGAACTCTGAACGACTCTGGCACAAACGGAGTGGTGGGCATGGGCATGCTCCATGGCTGGTGATACGACGGCGACTGTTGATCCCTTGTTGATCGTGGACATCGTATCGGGGCATGAAAAAAGCGAGCCCCGTGCGGGGCTCGCTCGTGTCTGATTCAATCAGTTTTTCAGGCGGAGGCGTCTTCATCGGCCGGAGTGGAATCAGCGGTTTCAGCTTCTTCCTTCTTGGCTTCCGGAAGAGGCTTCTCGATGAGTTCGCCATCATCATCGAATTCCATTTCCTCACGCTCTTCAAGCGCCTGATCGGGTTCGACGATCAGCTGGATATCGGTACGAAGTTCCTGGTCGAACTGGACGGGGATCTCATAGGTTCCGATATGGCGGATCGAGGTGGCCACGCGGATGTGCCGTGGATCCATGGTTTCACCAAGCTTGTCGGCGATTTCCTGAAGGCCATCGGCGATGTCTCGCTGACTGACCGATCCGTAGAGGACGCCCTGATCGTTGCACGATCGGGTCATGGTCAAGGCGATGCCCTCGAGCTTCTCGAGAAGCATCTTTCGACGATCCTTCTGAGCGGCGAGATTGGCCATGGCCTCTGTTCGTTCGGCTTCCAGATCGGCGATGCGCTGCGGTGTCGGAACGACGGCCACGCCCATCGGGAGCAGGAAGTTTCTGGCGAATCCGGGTTTCACCTTCACGACGTCGCCGACGATTCCAAGGTTTTCAACATTTTCCTGAAGGAGGAGTTCTATGTTCCGTGCCATTGTGGTCACTGTCCTTTCGGTTCAAGTTAGGAGTCGACCGGAACGTGGTCGGCCCCAGTGCCGTCGGATGCTCACATCGAGCAATGCCGACTAGAAGGGGATGTCATCAGCGGGAACGGGCGCTCTGGATTGCGAGCTGTCGCCCTGTCCGCTTGGACGCCCGTTGCTGTCTACGAATTCGAAGTTCTCTATCACGACTCTCAGCTTGGATCGCTTGTTGCCGTCACGATCCTGCCATTCATCCAGTTTGAGGCGACCTTCGACGAAGATCGGGCGACCCTTGCTGAAGAACTTGCTTATGTTCTCAGCCATCCGGCCCCATGCCTCGCAGTCGACGAACGTGGTTTCCTCTCGGGATTCCTCGTTGACTCGATAGCGGCGATTCACCGCCAGGCCCAGATTGGCCACCGCGGTATTGCCTGCGGTGTGCTTGAGCTCGACATCACGAGTCAGGTTTCCCATCAACATGACCTTGTTGTAGTTCGGCATGGATCCCTCCTGTCGCCTGATTGGTGAGTGCCCTCATCGGCACGTTGTACATGCGTATCACGATCATGCTACTCCTTCGGACCCGGGTGTACGGGAGATTCAGGAGTATTGGGCTGATCAGGCGGTTTCGTCGGTGGTTGCTGCTTCAGCCGAGGGTGTTTCAACCACTTCAGAAGCGGTTTCCTCCTTGGGAGCCTCGGTGGCTGTGGCAGCCTCGGCAGTGGCCGTGGCCTTGGCGGCTTCCTCACGATCGATGATCGAAGTGGAGGCGCTGGCTCGCTCATGGGACTGTTCGGCCCGAAGCTTGATTTCATCCGCCAGTTCCTGCTGCGCATCGATGGCCATCATTTCTTCCATGGTCAGATGGTCCGCTCTGGTGATCAAGTGACGAAGCATGTCCTCGGAGAGCAGGCACTGCCTCTCCAGGGCCGCGATTTCCTGGCCTGCGATCTTGAAGTAGCAGAGGAAGTAGAGGCCTCGCTTGTTGCCCTTGATTTCATAGGCCAGGCGTCGTTCATCCCATTTCTTGAAGGAGATGATTTCGGCACCGACCTTGTCGAGCAGACCCTTGACGAGCTCCGTGGCACCGCCGAGATCGGATCCCGCCGACTGTGGCAGCAGGAACAATCCTTCGTAGTTGTTTGTGAGTGTGGTAGTCATTCGTGGATTCCTTGATGAGCCGTCTTTTCGGGCCCGGTTGTTCAGTCGGTACTGTTGAATTGATTCATGGCGGTCGTGATGCCCTTGGCAAGCCAGCATTCAGTTGCGCCAACGGCCTGCTCCAAAGCGGGTTGGAGGGCCGTTTCCTGTTCGGGCGTGAACCGCCCGAGCACGTAGTTCTTCAAAGGGATCTGCCCAGGGGGATCGATCCCTACCCGTAGTCGTGCCCAGCCGTCTCCGCCCAGATGCTGGGAGATGTTGCTGAGACCATTGTGTCCACCTGTACCACCACTTGGTCGCATTCGGACCGTTCCACAGGGGAGGGCCGTATCGTCGACGATCACGAGTAGATCATCGACCGGGGCAAGCTTGTAGAAGCGGACGGCTTCGCCGATGGCTTCCCCGGTGCAGTTGACGTAGGTGGTGGGCTTGAGCATGAGGATCTTCTCATCGCCCAGCGAGGATTCGACCGCGGCGCCCTTGAAGCGGGCACGGGCGATCTCACCAGGTGCCAGTCGCCGCGCAAGGCGATCGAGTACCTCGAACCCGACGTTGTGTCGTGTTCGATCGTATTCCCGACCCGGATTGCCTATGCCGACGATGAGCTTCATGGGTGATTCCGCGACGATCAGCTGTCGTCGTCGCTCTCCTCTTCCTTGGCCTTCGTGATGACTTCCGGCTGGGCGGAATCGCCTGCGACTTCGGTTTCCTCGCCTTCGGCTTCCTCCTGATGGACCAGCGTGACGTGACAGATGTGCTTCTCGAGTTCGAGAACGGGTTTCACATTCGCTGGAATGGGCAGATCCCCGATGGTCACGGCTTCCTGCATGTCGGTGATGTCGTAGCTGAACTCGGATGGGATATCCGAAACCTTGCAGCTGACCTCGATCTCGCGTCGGACCACTTCCATGACCGCGCCGGCGGCCGATGCGATCTTGGCGGTTCCGATGAGAGTCACCGGGACATTGACCGTCACGATCTCGTTCATGTCGACTCGTGTGAGGTCCAGGTGGATCAGATTGTCACCAAGCCAGCCGAACTGCAGGTCCTTGACCAGGCACTTGTCGTCCGTCTTGCCGTCGACCGAGATCGAGAGGACGTGGGCACCTTCGTGCAGAGCGTTGAGGACGCTCTTCTCCTCGATGCTGACATGGACAGGGGCGGCACCCTTGCCATAGATGACCGCTGGTAGACGTCCGTCGCGACGAAGGCGCTGGGCATATCTTGTGCCCGTCTTCTCGCGTGTCTCTACTGTGATGTTGTGTGCTTCGGTTGCCATTATGTACTCCCTCACGCCAGGTGATGGCGTGGTGTGTTGGATCTATCGCTTGGTCCCTGTCGAACGTTGGAACAACGCTGAAATGGACATGTCGTGATGAATTCGATGAAGAGCCTCGCCCATGAGCGGCGCGACTGAAAGCTTGACGAGCCGATCGTAGAGCGGCTCCAGACGACCACCATCGTCGATGGTGTCGGTAACAACAATCTTGGTGAATGCGGATTCCTTGAGCCGCTCCATGGCCATTCCGACCAGAACGGGATGAGTGGCCGCAGCGATGATCTGGTTGGCACCTTCCTCCATGATCAGATTCGCCGCTTCGCAGATGGTGCCGGCGGTCGAGATCATGTCGTCGACCATGAGTACCGTCTGATTCTTGACACTGCCGATCAGGTTTCGGGATGCCACCTTCATGCCTGATTCGCGTCGCTTGTCGATGATGGCCAGATCGGCATCGAGGAAGCTGGCATAGGCATTGGCGACCTTCACGTTTCCGACGTCGGGAGACACGATGACCAGATCACCCAGTTCATCCCGAATGCTCGTGAAGTAGTCGCAGAATACGGTCATCGCCGACATGTGATCGACGGGGATATCGAAGAAGCCCTGGATCTGGGCTGCATGGAGATCCATGCAGAGCACCCGGTCCGCGCCTGCTGCCGTGATCAGATTGGCGACCAGCTTGGCGGTGATCGGTGTACGGCCGGCATCCTTGCGATCCTGCCGTCCGTAGCCGAAATATGGAATGACGGCCGTGATTCGCTGGGCCGAGGCGCGACGGAGGCAGTCGATATAGATCAGCAGTTCCATGACGTTGGCGTTGACGGGGTCGCAGGTGGACTGCACGACGAAGCAGTCGCGTCCACGGACATCCTCTTCAACACGCACGATCAATTCGCCGTCGGGAAACAATTCGGTTTCAGCCTGTCCAAGCGGCAGCGAGAGATAGTCCGCCATCAGGCCTGCCAATGACCCACCCGAACGAGCGGCGAAAATCTTGAGATGATCATGGTCGATGCGGTTCATGAAGCAGCCTCCGCGGAATGATTGAGTCGACTCTCAAGAACGGTATCCACGGCCGCCAGTTGATCCGGTGTGTTGATCGAGAGGACATCCTCCGCGGGGACGGCCGTGACGATTTCAACGCGATTGGTATCTTGCTGGAGCTCGCCGGGGACGGTGGTGAGGTAGTACTCGCCCGAGATGGAATCCGGCTCGAGTGCCTCGAGACGCTTGATCAGCTCGGGAACATCGAAACAGGCATAGCTCGGATAGACCTCGCGAATGGCCCGTTGTTGATCAGTGGCATTGCGATCCTCGACGATGGCCTCGAATCGATCATGATCATTGCGGACGATACGGCCATAGCCAGTCGGATCGTCCAGTATCGAGGTCGCCAGAGTCGCCAGGGCATCGGTTCTGGCGTGATGGTCGAGAAGGGTCTTCAGGGTCTGGGCCCTGATGAGCGGGCCGTCTCCGGCCAGGATGAAGGCATCGCCTTCGAATTCACCCAGTTGCTCCCTGCAGACAAGTACCGCATGTCCGGTACCAAGCTGGGATTCCTGGAGTACGAACTCGATGTCGTCATGATCGGATTCGAAGGAAGCCTTCACCAGATCGGCGCCATGTCCGACGACCACGAGGATCGGTCCGGCACCGGCAGCCCGGACGGCATCGATGACCCAATGAAGCATTGGTCTTCCGCAGACTGGATGAAGGACCTTGGGCAGGTCGCTTCCCATTCTCGTTCCCTTGCCGGCGGCAAGGATGATGGCTGCTGGTCTGGTTGTCTGCTGGTTGGTCATGTCGCGTATCGATGAGAGGGGGGATCGCCCCCAGTAAGGAAAAACTGGCCCGCCAAGACTTGAACTTGGAATGCCTGTACCAAAAACAGGTGTGTTACCGATTACACCACGGGCCAAATCAGGCATGATGTGAATAGATCACGCTTAAATGTCGGTCCTTGAGCTGCCTCATCGGACCACGGAACTCGTTTCCGGCGAGGCCTCGGTGGCTGCCGGTCAATTCGAACTCGCGGTCTCGACACCGGATGGTTGAGCATCCTGTGCGGCCGCGGCTGTTTCTCTCCAGAGGCGGGAGCACCTGTCAGCCGCGACCTGGTGCCCCATGTGGCGCCGCTTGCTTGAGCAAGCCTCACCAACGGCCCTCTCTATTGGAGGAAGCCAAGATTGTAGTTTGTCAGGAGCCCTTGGGCAAGACGATCACGATTGATCTGAAATACCCTTTCGAGCCGTTATTCGATGGCCCCTGAGTACCTTTTCAAGCTCTTCACGGTTCTTTTTGGCCTCATCCCGAGGCTGTTCAGGATGCCAGAGATGCAGAACAGGGGAGGAATGCCGCCCACTCTTGATGCGAACGCCCGAATGCATCAGCCTGATGATCAGGTCCGAATCCTGTGAGCCCCATCCAACGAAGGCTTCATCCAGACCGTTGACCTTCAGGAGATCGTTTCTGAAGACGGCCATGCTGAAGGTCCTCAGTGACTTCCAGTCCCGTGGGCGGCGGCGTCGCCATTTGTCACCGGGCAACGAGAACATGAGTGGGAGCAATCGATTGGTCTGCCCGCGCAGTCGAGGCTTGATCCATCTGGCTCGAGGCCACGCGTGGACAGGTATCGAGTTCTTGAGGATGTGATTCGTGAACGCTTCACCCAGAAGGATTCGGTTTCCCCCGACCATCCATCCCGGTTCCGCCAGCCGGCAGTGCCATTCGAGAAAACGCGAGCGTGGAATGCAGTCGCCATCCATGAGGATCACGTAGTCGCCTGTCGAGGCGGCGATGGCTCTGTTCGTGATGGCGGCGGCTCTGAACCCACGGTCAGGATGCCAGACATGGTTGATCGGTACGGGAAAGGAGTCGGCGATCTCCCTGATGAAATCAGCTGTTTCTCCAGTCGACCCATCGTCGGCGATGATGACCTCGAACGGTCTGTAGGTCTGATCAGCCAGTCCTCGCAACGTGGCCGCCAACGCATCGGGGCGGTTGTAGGTGGTGACGATGACTGTGATTGGCATGGGCATGATGCAATGTCCCGCCGGCCCGGCGTTGGAGTAGACCGTATCGTACCGGGGTGGCCGATCTCGAACCCGACATTCTGGTGGCAGCGTATGCGGAAGGGTACTTCCCCATGGCACATCCCGATACGGGTGAGCTCGAGTGGTTCAATCCGGATCCCAGATGCATCCTGCCTCTCGATGGTCTTCGGATCCAGGACAGTCTGGCTCGACGAGTCCGTTCTGGACGATTTGAAATCACAACCAACACCGCGTTCGAGCAGGTCATGAGATCCTGTGCGGATCCGGGACCCGGACGAGAGGACACCTGGATCGATGAACGACTCATTCAGGCCTACGGCCAGCTGCACGAACAGGGGCTGGCTCACAGCGTGGAGGCCCGGCGGGAAGGAGTGCTGGTCGGAGGGCTCTACGGGGTGCATCTGGGAGGCGTGTTCATGGGTGAATCCATGTTTTCAGATCCCGCCCATGGTGGTACGGATGCCTCGAAGGTCTGCCTCGTCTGGCTGGTCGCTCACTTGAGAGCCATCGGGGCCTCTGTTCTTGATGTCCAGTTCATCTCGGACCACATGGCCAGAATGGGAGCGGTCGAGGTGGCGCGGGATGACTATCTCCAGAGACTGATGATCCATCGGGATCAGCAGTGCTCCTGGTCGGGTTGGCCATCGATCGATTCCGTGCTTTGATGGTTTTCATAGACGATTGCTCGTCGCATGTTCCACCCGCTGCTCGTAGACTGCATCGGTCGCCCATGAAAGGAGTCAAGGGCCCCCGAGGGCTCAAGACGGCATGACTACCACCCGTCGACGTGCACCGATCATGTTTCAGCGACGCCTGGTCTTTCTTCTGGCGTGCGGCTTGGCTGCCTGTGTGATCATGTCGATCCAGCTGGTCAGGCTGACTGTCATCGAGGGTCCTTCACATCGAGACGAAGCCCAGTCCAGGCTGCAGACTCGTGAATGGATCCCCACGTGGCGAGGAAGCATCATCGATCGGCACGGACGTCCGCTCGCCCAGGACGAGCCAGGCTACGAAGTCGCTGTTTCATGGGATGCCATCACCGGCAACTGGGCTGAACGAAAGGCCATGAGCCAGGCCCGTCGTGAGGTGGGTGCCATCGACTGGAACGAACGTTCCCCCGAGGCGAGGGAATCCTTGATCGCCGCGGCTCTGCCCGAGTGGACGTTGGTTCTCGAGCAGCTCTGGTCCCTGGTTGCCGAGGGCAGAAGCGATTCAAGTGACGACGTGGAGAGTGTGCTGGATTCGGAACGTGCTCGAGTGCAGCACATGGCTGCTGTCATCTGGGAACGTCAGCGACAACGTCATGAGGCCCGTTACGGTCAGGGTGACGACTTCAAGGCCATGCCGATCGCCGAACAGACCGGCAAGCATGTGGTCGTTCCTCATCTCAGGGATGATCAGGCGATCGCCTTGCAGAAGTTCGCGGAGCAGTGGCCCGAGCTGGTCGATGTGCGGTACGCGCGTCATCGAAGCTATCCCATCGGAACATTGGACGTTCCCGTCGATAGAAGTCGCCTACCCAGATCCATTCGATCCTCGGATCCCGAGATGCTCCGGATGGAATCGGTCGGTGATCAGCTTCTGGGAGGCATCCGCTACGACGTGTGGGCGGAGGACATGCAGCGGCGCCCTTTTCGGGGTCGCGATGGTGAACTGGATCTTGGCGGCTATCGAACATCGGATCGAATCGGATCCCGGGGCATCGAGCGAGGTTGGGAGGATGAGCTCCGTGGGGAGCGGGGTGTGGTGCTCACGTCACGCCAGGACGGTCAGGTCGATCGACAGCTGCCGCTCCCCGGAAACGATGTCCTGCTGAGCATCGACGGCCTGCTCCAGTCGAGGGTCGAGTCGATCCTCGATGCCAGAACCGGATTGACCGTGGTGCAGGATTGGCATGGCAACGACAAGCTCCCCGGCGGCACCGCATTGGCTGCCGCTGCCGTTGTTCTGGATATTCCGACCGGCGAGATCATGGCGATGGCATCCGTGCCGGGTCCATCGGATTCGAATCGCATGAGCCCGCTGGAGATCGAGGAACGTACGCCGTGGGTCAATCGAGCCACGGAAGCGACCTATCCACCGGGATCCATCATCAAGCCCCTGGTGCTGGCGGCGGCGATGATGGAGTCGGTCGTCGACGAGAACACGACGATCGAATGCAAAGGACATCATTTCCCGGGACGTGACGACGTCGCGAGATGCTGGATCTATCGACCCCGATTTGGAATGGCGACACATGGCCCGCTTCAGGCTCGTGAGGCGTTGGCCCGCTCATGCAACTGCTACTTCTACGAACTCGGATCGAGACTCGGTCTTGAAAGGATGGCCTACTGGCTGAGCTGGTTCGGCATCGGGCGGCCCATCAGCAGCGGACTGGACGGTTCATCCCAGACCACGGATGAAGCGGCCGGTGGAAGTGTGCTCGACGAGATCTTCCAGGAGACGCTCCGGAACAACGGCGAGGCATCCTTCGAGTCGGTCATGATGAGCATCGGTCAGGGGCGGCTCACCTGGACACCTCTGCATGCGGCGGACGCCTACGCGACACTTGCTCGTGGTGGCCGGCGCATACCGCCGACACTCGTTCGCGGTCATCGTGGCAGCCTCGATCGGGAGGAGTTCCCCGATCGCGAGATCCCATCTGTCATCGTGAACACGATTCTCGATGGCATGCGTGAAGGAGTGACCGAATCCTGGGGTAGCGGAAGTCGGATCAAGTACGG
>DEYM01000056.1:21740-23569 GCA_002364555.1 Phycisphaerales bacterium UBA3158
ACCGCGCAGGCGCCACCATGGTCACGTGATGTCGATGATGACGGCATTCTGGCGACCGGAGAGCGGACCGTCGGGCTGGAACACGCCTGGTTCGTTGGTCTGGTGGGCAACGAGGAGACCGGTCAACCGCGCTTCGCGATTGCCGTTCTCATCGAATACGGAGGTTCGGGTGGACGAGTGGCCGGGCCGGTCGCCAATCAGATCATCCATGCCCTCCAGTCAGAGGGTTATCTGGAGATCGCCGAATGACCCAGGCTGTCCGGAACTATTCAGCCGCTGTTCATCGAGGCGAATCGCGTCGTCGTCGTCGGGGACTCAGATGGGTCAACCCCGCCTGGTTGTGTGTCGGGGCGGCCTTGATGTTGAGCCTTATTGGATTGGCAGCGATCGGTACGACTCGTCCTGAACTTGTTCCAAAGCAGGCCTTCCTGCTTGTGGTCGGTCTGATCGCCGCTGGTGTGCTGGCATTGCCCCACGTGCGTTGGCTTCAGAAGATCAGTCTCCCTTTGATGATTCTGATCCTGGGACTGCTGGTGATTCTGCTTGTACCTGGAGTGCCGGAGCAGATCGTTCGTCCTCGAAACGGTGCTCGGCGTTGGATCAATCTCGGATTCATCGACATGCAGCCATCGGAACTCGCCAAGATCGCGGTGGTTCTTCTCATCGCATCGTGGCTGCGTTTCAGGCGTCATCATCGCCACTTCACCGGACTGCTTCGGCCCTTGTTGATGGCGCTGGTCCCGATGGGTCTGATACTGCTCCAGCCGGATCTGGGCACATCCCTTCTGTTTCTGCCGATGTGCTTCGCGATGTTGTTCGCCGCAGGGGCTCGAAGCAAGCACCTGATGGTCATCGTTCTTCTGGGTGTTCTGGGTGGGGCGGCCATGACGCCGTTTCTGAGGCCGCATCAGAAGGACCGGATCCAGGCCATGTGGGCGCAGTTGCGTGGTGACGATCGATTCGAGAACGACATCGGCTACCAGGGTGCCAGGTCCATGCTGCTCGTCGGAGCCGGAGGCATAGGCGGCTCCGATGCGCAGACGGCATCGTCGCTTCTGAGATGGAATCATCTCCCAGAGGAACACAACGACATGATCTTCGCCGTCATCTGCACCAGATGGGGCGGCTTGGGTGGTCTCTTCATCTGGGGGCTCTTTCTCCTGATTCTGCTCGGAGGCCTCGCCACGGCGGCGATATCCTGTGACCCGTTCGGTCGGCTGGTCGCCGTCGGACTTTCCGTCGGTCTGCTTGCGCAGATGGTCATCAATACCGGAATGACAATCGGCCTGATGCCCATCACCGGGATGACGCTTCCGTTTGTCAGCTATGGTGGGTCGAGCCTGGTGGTTGCCTGGATCATGATCGGGATCATCTTCAGTGTGGCGTTGAGACGTCCGCCTCTGCTTTGGCGTCAATCCTTCGAGTTCGATGACGATATGGAATCCTCCGCATGACTGAATTCAAACAAGACGACATCCCGGCTTCTTTCCTCGAAGCGGCCCAGGAAATGGGACTTGCCTTCGACACTGGGGACCTGGACAAGCTCTGTGGCTATCTCTCCATGCTGTACGAGGCCAATCAGCAGATGAACCTGACGGCGATTCGAGAGCCTCATGACGTGTGGACACGCCATGTGCAGGACAGTCTTTCCCTGTTTCCCACGCTCGCCTCCGTCAAATCCTCGACGATCATCGATGTCGGCAGTGGTGGTGGACTTCCAGGCATACCGTTGGCCATCGTCAAGCCCGAATCCCGATTCGTTCTGCTCGAGGCCTCCGGCAAGAAGGCGACCTTCCTCCAGTCGGTGGTGGATCGTCTTTCATTGGGCA
>DEYM01000119.1:0-8092 GCA_002364555.1 Phycisphaerales bacterium UBA3158
GTGTTGCCGAGGAAATCGATCATGAACCACCCCCTTCGATCTGCTCGGTGGTGGTTTCATCGACGAAGAAGCGAGCTTGTTCAAGTGCTGCCTGGCCGGTTTCCACTGGAGGTTGATGGCGGGCGAACTTCACCATGTCGGCTGACCGCAGAAACTGCCCGAGTGTCTGTTGCTGTTCCATGGTGAGGACCTGGCTGTGTCCCATCTCCGACAGGAATTCCGCTGTTGTCGCTCTCGGGGCTCGCAGGCCGAACCGCCCCTCGATGTAGTGACGAAGAATGTCCGTGAGACGGAAGTAGAACGGCTGGAGCGCCTGCTGTTCAAGCAATCCAGACGTCTCGAGATTCGCCAGATCCCTTCTGGCCTGTTCCTCCGGACTCAGTTCCACCACCGATTGGAGGCCGCGTCCACGGACCAGCAGTATCGTGATGATGGTCGCCGTCAAGATGCCGACGGCGATCAGGCCCCAGATCCATGCGGGCCATGGGTCGATCATGTTCACCGGTCCGCGTAGTTCACGGAGTTGAGCATCGGATTCACCAGCCGATATCAAGCCGATGATCTCTATGGGCAGTGGATCGGTAGCCACTGTTCCATTGACAGGCGGATCCGAACGCCGATCATCGAAGTTGATCGTGAACGACGGGATTTCCGTCTCGCCTGCCTGGAAGCTGTCGAGAAGGAGGCGTTGAGTCCAGACTCTTCCAGTGTCCTTGCCGGGGAGTGGCAGATTGGAACGGGCATCACTCTGGAGTATGTTGAAGGATCCGATGGTGGTGTTGGTGTTGACCATCGGGGTTCGAATGATCACATCGTCCTCGACAATGGCCTCGACAAGCAGTGTCAGGGATCTTCCGACTTCGAGCTCGCGTCTGTCCGCCTTGATGACGATCTCGACCGGGCCTCTGGTGCTCGTTGTTCGGATGCCTCCATCGGCAGTCTGTTCGGTGTTGTCCGAACAGCCGGTCAACAGGGTCGCCGACAGGGCCAGGATGATGGTGATCGACTTCATCATCGTTCTCTCCTGGCTTCGCGGGTGCGGAAGAACTGACTCAGCGTCTCGATGAACGGCTGATCGGTATCAAGCGGCAGAAGATCGATTCGATTGCTGAGCATCCATTGCCGTCGTTCGTCCGCCTTTGCCTGATTCGCCTGATCGATCGCCTTGCGAACCCTGCTCGAGGAGGTGTCCACCAGGACGTGTTCTCCGGTCTCGTTGTCCCGGAGTTCGAGAAGTCCCACGTCGGGCAGGGACTTCTCCCTGGGATCGTGGATGTCTATCGCGATCAGGTCGTGTCTTCGGGAGGCCACTTGCGCCGCTCTCTCCCAGCCATCATCCTCGAAATCGGATACCAGGAACGCAACGCATTTCCTCTTCTGTATGCGTGTGAGATACTCGATGGCACCATCGATATCCGTTCCACGACCCTCCGGTTCAAACGCGAGCAGTTCCCTGATGACGCGAAGGACATGGCGGGGGCCCTTGCGAGGAGGAACGAACTTCTCGATACGATCCGTGAAGCAGATGAGTCCCACATTGTCGTTGTTCTTGATCGCGGAGAAGGCCAGTGTCGCGCAGACCTCGGCTACCAGATCCCGTTTCATCTGCTCACCCGTACCGAAGCTCTGGGAGGCACTCATGTCCACCAGAAGCATGACGGTCAGTTCTCTTTCCTCACGAAAGGTCTTGACATGCGGACGGCCGGCTCTCGCACTGACATTCCAGTCGATCCTTCGTACATCATCGCCTATCTGGTACTCGCGGACCTCCTCGAACTCCATTCCCAGTCCCTTGAAGGCGGAGTGATACTGCCCGGCGAGAATCTCGTCCACAACACGTGATGTCGTTATTTCAATTCGTCTGATGCGACGAAGGAGTTCAGATGGAATCATGCAGGGGTCTCCGGCTATAGGCTCGGGGACGAAGGGCAGGCAAGGTCACGGAACCCGGACATTGTCCAGGATGATTCGAATGATGTCTTCCGAGGTCTTCTCCTCGGCTTCGGCTTCATAGGTCGTGGCCACTCTGTGACGAAGCACATCCAGGGCCAGATCCTTCACATCCTGCGGGACGACATAGCCTCTGCCATCGAGGAAGGCGTTGGCTCTCGCACAAAGTGCCAGCGCCAGAGAGGCTCTGGGGGATCCTCCGTATTCAACCAGACTCTCGAGTCGCTGGTCGATGGAGCCCGGATCACGCGTGGCGTGGACGAGATCGACGATGTATCGCTCGATCTTCTCATCGATGTAGATGGTGTCGACGAGTGCCCGAGCCTTCATGATGTCCTCGGGGGACATCACCGCGGAGATCTCCGTCTTGGGTGACGTGCTCGACATGCGTCTGAGTATCTGATGTTCCTGATCACGAGTCGGGTAGTCCACGATCACCTTCATCAGGAAACGGTCGACCTGTGCCTCGGGCAATGGATACGTACCCTCCTGATCAAGTGGATTCTGAGTTGCCAGAACAAGGAACGGTTCAGGCAGCGGATGGGTTTCCTTGCCGATGGTGACCTGATGCTCCTGCATGGCCTCGAGAAGCGCACTCTGGACCTTGGCCGGTGCCCGGTTGATCTCATCCGCGAGGACGATGCTGGCGAACACCGGTCCCTTGTTGACCACGAACTCGCCACTATCGGGACGATAGATCAAAGTTCCGATCACATCGGCCGGAAGCAGATCGGGTGTGAACTGGATTCTCTGGAACGTGGTGTCGATGCCATTGGCCAGGCTGGAGACGGCGAGCGTCTTGGCCAGTCCGGGAACACCTTCGATCAAGAGGTGACCGTTGGAGAGGATGCTGATGATCATTCGATGCAGTAGATCATCCTGGCCAACGATGACTTCGTGCATCTCTCGCTGAAGCCTGCGAAACGGCTCGCTGGCGGCCTGCACCTCGCCGGAAATCCTGGTGATATCGGTTTGATTCATGGGTGTATTCGTCTTCTGGGTGGTCATGCTGGGGAACTCGTCCATTGATTGAGTCCCCGTCTGAGCGGTCGTCATGGGCATCTACTCCGATTGAAGGGTGTCCAGGGCCTTTCCCGAGATCCCCATGGATGCCATACGAGCCGCCCGGTCGACGGGTTCGCCTGAGATGATAACGCTGTGGAGGGCTTTGCTGGGTGTGGGTGACTACACTGAATCCTTCCTGAATATGCCTCCAAGGCACATGAGAATCCGTCATGTCTATCTTCTTCAAGAAACATCATCGCCAAGCCCTTCTAGAGCAGCCTTTTCCAGATCAATGGGAGGCCATCATCCAGGCCGATGTGAGCTACGACCGCCTCCTGAATGATGCTCAGCGGCAACATCTGAGGGATTTGGTCAGGATAATCATCGACGAGAAGCACTGGGAGGGATGCGGTGGTCTGGAAATGGATGACCGGATCAAGGTGGTCATCGCCGCTCAGGCAGCCGTTCTGCTTCTTGGGTGGGAAATGGATGTATTCAGGAACGTGCGAACATTCCTCATCTATCCCGGTGCCTACCACCAGAGCCAGGAGCAGGTGGGGCACGATGGAATGGTCAATGCCGGCACCGTGAATCTGGGTGAGGCCTGGTACAACGGCCCAGTCGTGTTCTCATGGAAGGATGCGCTTGAATCCGCCCATCACCCCGGACGTGCGAACAACGTCGTCTTCCATGAGATGGCTCACACCATCGACATGCTCTCTGGCCAGACCAACGGGACGCCGCCATTGAGACAGAGGGAGCACTATCAGGAATGGAATGAGGTGATGAGCCGTCATTTCAACGACATTCGTGGAGTCTACGAATCAGGTCGTCGGGATGTCATTCGCGATTATGGTGTTGTGAACGTGGCCGAGTTCTTCGCGGTGTGCACGGAGACCTTCTTTGATGCGCCTGTCCCATTCAAGCAGCATCGTCCTGAACTGTACGAGCAATTCCGGCAGTTCTACGGTCAGGACCCGGCTTCCAGATTCGAGGCCCATGGCAATGGGCCCGTTCGAACCTGATCAGGTTCTCTCGACGAGGCGATCGATGAGATAGCTGGATTCCACCAGCGCCTTCTTGGAGAAGTCGCCGAAGAAATCGCTTACCTCCCCGAATGTGGTTCGGAATCCATCCTGATCACCATTGATGATGAGGGATCGCATCTCCTCCGCGGCTCGCGTGAACGCCGATGTGACCGCTTCAGTGTTCGGATTGGACATCTCGATGGCGGAGTAGAGATCCGGTGACTGGGCGAAATGCCGTGCTGCCATCAGGAGTTCCATGTGGTAGATCGGTGATGTGAATTCCAGCGATTCCTCGATGGAGACATCGAGCGCCTGCATGGTTCGCCCGATGACCTCGGTGGAGTAATGGGTCAGGACCTGGACCACGGACATGATGCGATCATGCTTCTCTGGAGTCGACTGGATGACTTCGAGTCCGGCTGCCTTGAAGGAGTCGCAAAGCCAGGGATCCCATTCATGATCATGGACTCTGGCGGGTGTCATGACCACACGCTGTCCCTGAAGGGAGTTGATGGCCGGTCCGAACAACGGATGCGTACCGATGACATTGGCCGTGGTCGAATCGAGCATCGCCTGAACGGGATCGCTCTTGATCGATGTGACATCCACCAGCAGTGAATTCTCGGCACAGGAGGGTCCGATCGACTCGATGACCTGACGAGTCGATCGAATTGGTACGGAGACGACGATGACGTCTGCCTTGCCAGCAGCCTCCGCCGGAGTCAATGGCGTGTCCACATCGGTGATCATGACATGATGGCCCTGGGCGAGGAACATCTTCTCGAGGCATTTACCCATGCCTCCGTGTCCGCCCACGATGGCGATCGATTTCGGGTCAACGCGAACGGGAACGGCAGCCCGCAGGGTGGCCTGGCGATCTCGACTGGCCCAGAGGATGACTCTGAAGAGGGATTCGACTACCTCTGGTCGTATGCCGTCCTTGAGTCCAAGGGATCGGCGAGCTTCCAGCATCTGTCCTTCCCTGCTGGAATCCCGGATGGGGAATCCACTTTGGCGTTTGACATCAGCCACCTGAGCGACCAGTTCATTGCGTTCGGCCAGAAGCTCGACGAATCGACGATCGAGTTCATCGATTCGTTTTCGCAGCGGGAGCAGTTCATTTGGAACATTGTCTGACATGGCGCTTCATCGATTTGAGGGTGTGTCTGATTGGACTGTACACGACCCCATGACCAACTGTACTATTTTGACTGTCCGCTCGAGAAAAAGAAACGCCAGCTCAATCACCCTTTGGAGTGTACCTTCCATGGCTACCGAAACTGCTCATGCAAGTTCTGCATTTGTCGATGATTTCATGTCCTATGTCGAGGATCGCTCACCGCATGAGCCTGAATTCCATCAGGCCGTTCGTGAAGTCGTGGCTTCGCTGGAAGTCGTTCTCGAGGCACGTCCCGAGTATCGCCGGCACCGGATCCTCGAGCGGATGATAGAGCCCGAGCGTGTCGTCCAGTTCCGTGTTCCCTGGATGGATGATGCGGGTGAGGTTCATGTCAATCGTGGCTATCGAGTCGAGTTCAACAGCGCGATCGGCCCCTACAAGGGCGGCCTTCGATTCCACGATTCAGTCAATCTGAGTGTCCTGAAGTTCCTCGGTTTCGAACAGATCTTCAAGAACAGCCTGACCGGCCTTCCAATCGGAGGCGGCAAGGGAGGCAGCGACTTCTCGCCAGGTGGGCGATCGGACATGGAAGTCATGCGTTTCTGCCAGTCATTCATGACCGAACTGCAACGGCACATCGGAGCTGATACCGATGTGCCCGCCGGCGACATCGGAGTTGGTGGGCGTGAAATCGGCTATATGTTCGGCCAGTACCGACGCATCCAGAACAAGTTCACCGGCACCATCACGGGTCGAGCGCCCGAATGGGGTGGCAGCCTTCTGCGGCCTGAAGCAACCGGGTACGGCTGTGTCTACTTCGCCGCGGAGATGCTCGCGACCAGGGGGCAGACGCTGAAAGGCATGAGTTGTCTGGTCTCCGGTTCAGGCAATGTGGCCCAGTACACCACGGAGAAGATCAACGAGCTTGGTGGCAAGGTCTTGACGTTGTCCGACTCGGGGGGCTGGATTCATGATGAGGATGGCATAGATGCCCAGAAGCTGGCGTTCGTGATGGATCTCAAGAACAATCGGCGAGGTCGTATCAGCGAATACGCCGAGCAATTCCCCGATGCGAAGTGGTATCCCGCAGAGCACGGATCCAACGGCAATCCGCTCTGGAACGTTCCTGCCGATGCGGCCTTTCCCTCCGCTACCCAGAATGAGATCACCGGGATTGATGCGACGCATCTCGTTGACAACAAGATCCAGCTCGTCGCGGAGGGTGCCAACATGCCCACGACGGCAGATGGACAGGCCGTCTTCATGGAGCATGGTGTCCTCTACGGACCTGCCAAGGCAGCCAATGCGGGCGGCGTGGCCGTCTCGGCGCTTGAGATGTCCCAGGCAAGCCAGCGATTGCAATGGTCGCGTGATGAGGTGGACAAGCACCTCAAGCGAGTCATGAAAGGTATCCATCAGGGATGTGTCGAGGCGGCGGATACCTATGGCCATGAAGGCAACTACATCCATGGTTCCAATATCGCCGGTTTCACCAAGGTAGCGGATTCGATGATTCAGCAGGGATTGATCTGATAATCCGTATTTTCCTCATGTACCCATCGAACGATTGTGTTTTTGATCATTCATTTGCGATGAAGTGAGTTGAATTGGTATAGTCAACTTGACCGGTTTCGAGATTCCCTCGAGAGTCCACGGAACCTCTTCGTCAATTCACTTGATGTGATTCCTTCTCAGGAAGAATCATGACCGTCCCACACGACCCCTCTGCCGGCATGGTGCTGGCAAGGCCTTTTTCGGGACAGCCTTGGAGCTTGCATCTTGAGTTGCAAAAACGACGTCTTGAGTCGTACCCAATATGAGTTCGGTGATCGCGTCCGCCTGGTTCCAAGACCGGAGTGGGGTGTCGGTTCGGTTACTCGTGTGGAAACGGTTCCTGTCGATGGTAAGCCGACGCAACGGTTGACCGTCCGCTTTCCCAACGCTGGTCTGAAGACACTCAAGGCCGAGGTCGCTCAGCTTGAGCGAATCGAGGCCAAGGCCGTCTCGGAGGAGACGCCGGTGGATCGCATTTCCAGCATCGATCGGATCGCAGAGGATGAGATGATGGCCGGATTGGCCGATCGCAGGCTCAAGGAGGTCATGCTGGCCATCCCCGAGCAGTGCCGTGATCCGTTTCGAACCGTCGAATCGAGAGTCCAGTCCACACTTGATCTGTTTCGATTCGATCAGGGTGGCAGAGGTTTGATGGAGTGGGCCGTGATTCAAACGGGTCTGGATGATCCGTTGTCCCGATTCAACCGTCATGAGCTCGAGCAGCACTACAACCGCTGGGCGTGTGAACGAGATTCACATCTGAACAAGCTTCTTCGAGAGGCTCGCGAGGCCGGCATCAATGTGGATTCGATGCTTTCGGCAGCTGGTGGCGGCGCTAGATCAGCCGCTCGTCGTGGCCGCTGAGCGAGGTTTCGCATTCAATTGACTTGAACTGATCTGCTCTGGCGAGTCGGCTGTCCTATCCATGCATCGATGAGATTCGAATCGCCTTCGGGCCATCATGGCGACCTTCGACGTGGTTCCAGAGGCTTCGATGTTGTTTGATATCGACGCGATGTTGACTGCAGACAACATGCGGAACGACCCACATGAGCCACCTCATGGCCGTATGAGCCGAATTCGCCCGTGACGCACCCTTGAACGCCTTTTTTCGTTTTCGTCATCTCGGAGTGGCCAGTTCGGGCCTCCTGTTGCAGTTCTCTTATCGACGAGAGAACTCAACAGATGCAACCTCCATGGAGAAGAGAGTCATGAACGAACAGGTATTCCAAGAACGATTCGCCCAGCTGTTGATTCGCATCAGTGCATTGCCTGACGAGCAGAAGCTGGGACTGGCCGTGCCAGCCGCCGCACCCAATGCACATGACGAGGAGGTGCATCGGGCCGTGAATGAGCTGCAGGAATCGATTGATTTCCTGAGACTGAGTGTGAAGTATCTGATGTTCGATCTCGAGGCCACTCGGCGGGAGAACGG
>DEYM01000119.1:8487-31912 GCA_002364555.1 Phycisphaerales bacterium UBA3158
GGGGACAACTTCTACAGGGACGAGGAAGACGAATTCTGAATTCGGCTCGGCAGGAAGAGAAGAGAGATGCACTCCTTGTTGGGGAGGCAATCGAAACGGGAGTACGCCTAGGAGCAGGCGTGCTCCTGTTCGTCAGAAGACAAGCCATCCGAGTAGACCAATCAGAACCAGGATCGTCACGATGACGGTCAGCCGATTCTGCGCATCTCGTTGAACTCGTGGCTTTGGCATGATCCGCCCGCCGATCTGCATGCTGCATTCGGGACAGAATTCCGCATCGTCGTAGACGCGGCAGCTGCATTCCGGGCAGAATCCCTCATGTCTTCGATTGAAGCGTTCAAGGTCGGATTCGCTAGGGCCTTCGTCGATCCAGTCACTCATGGTTCACTTGTTCCGTCTGAAGAGGGGGCGGGATTCGCCCTCGAGCCAGGCTCTGTAGCTTCGCTCATTCAGGGCGGTGCCGGATGTCATCTTGACCGAGAGCTTGGATGGGAAGTAGGTCACCTTGTTCTCGTCGTTCTTCACTTCGATTGGAATGTCGGCATCCTTGACTGCCCGTGTCCAACCCCAGATGGACCAGGTGTCATGGACCGTCGTGCCGTCGCCAGGTGCAAATGACCAGGCAATCGGGATGTTCTCGTTCAGGTCCTTCCAATTGCCGAAGAATCGCCAGGTACGATCCAGTTTCCAGGAACGCATTCCGGCATTCTTCATCTGCCATGGCGAGAAGGGGACCCAGCCCGAACCGGGAAGGAAGAACTCGGCCCATGTGGTGAGTTCGTTTCCATTGTCCACTTCCTCTGAAAGACCGACGACGGGACGCGCAGGAATGCCTGCCGCTCGCAGCATGGCGACGCAAGTGCACACGAGATCCGTCCTGGAGCCCTTGCCTGATTGGGCTGTCTCCAGTGCGCCCTTGATGTTCAGGCCACGCGTACCGGTCCGGCCGTAGATCGAACGACCCCCATCCACCTGGACGTTCTCACAGGTGAAATAGACGATTTTCTTGGCGGCTATCCAGGGTGAATAGTTTTTGAGGTTGCCGGAGAACAGGTTGTCGATCGACTCCTTGAAGAGTGGTTCATCGGATTCGATCATCGCCTGGGGAAGGAGTGCCGAACGGGTCAGCCTTGGCCAGTTTGCCGGCCATTGGGCCTGCTGGGCCAGGGCCTCATCGACGGCTGCTCCCCAGCAGGCGACTTCTGCCTGAAGCCGCATGGTCGAGAAGCCAGACGGGCCAAGGGGCACCTCGAGATGGACGATCTGCTCACCCCGGGGTCCTGTGCCCTTCATGGCATCCTTGCCACGTTTGGTCTGGATGATCGTATTGCCCGAGAAGGAATCGGCATGAAGCGAATTCTTGTCTGCAAGGAGGCTCCATGGGCCATCGACAATCAGCGGCATGCGAAATGGTCTTGTGTTGTTCTCGACGTCGAGTGTATTGATGACGACGCTGAAATCCAGGCCCCAGAGCTTGGGGTCGATCCTCATGAGTGCATTCTGAGGCATGACTGCCGGTGAGATCGGTGCCGGTGCCTGAAGGGAAAGCGCCATGGAAACAATCGATGTGAGGATCATTGGGCAGTTCTTCCTGAATCAGAAGGGGAGTCCGACGGGATACGGATAGATGAGTTCATAGACACTGTTGAGGAACTTCGCGAGTATCAGGTTGATGATGATGATGGAGAGGAAGCTCGCGACAAAGGCCTGGGTGGTGGCCTTCCCGACACCTGCCGCGCCCGGTCTGCAGGTGAAGCCCTTGTAGCAGCAGATTATTCCGATGCTCAGTCCGAAGAAGAAGGCCTTGAACAGACCGACGCTTGGTTCGTACCAGCTGACGAATGCGGCGGTGTAGCTCCAGTAGTCGTCTGCGGGAACGTCATTGAGGAGCACTGTGAATGCATATCCGCCGAAGACACCCAGCATGTTGGAGTAGATGGTGAGAATCGGCGTCATGATGGCGCAGGCGATGACTCGGGGGATCACCAGATAGGCGACCGGATCCGTCGCCATGGCCCGCATGGCATCGAGTTGTTCCGTGACTCTCATGGTTCCAAGTTCCGCGGTCAGCGCACCGCCGACTCGCCCGGCCACCATCACGGCGGCCAGCACAGGCCCAATCTGCTTGACCACCGAGACATTGATGATGCTTCCCATGGTCCCCTGAAGACCAAGCGCCTCGAATTGGACGAATGTCTCAAGGGCCAGGATCATCCCGATGAAGGCCCCTGTGATGCCGATCACGGGTATGGACGCGACGCCCACGGACAGGAGTTGCGGGGCCAGCAGTCGCCATCGCAGCCAGATGGATCCACCAATGAAAAACCATCTGAAGATGGACAGGCAGAATCTGGTGAAGCGACCGTAGGCTCGCACGAATTCGAATGAATTGTGCAGCGAGAGTGTCTTGTTCTGGAAGCCAATGTTCACGGTAGTCAGTTTACCCACCTGAGCTCTAAGAAAGCCGCCTCCAGCCCAGAGATGGACGGGAGGCGGTTCGATTGAAACGACTTTGACGCCCTGTGGCCTACTTCATGGGCTCCATGGTCTCTTCCGTCACTTCGACGACTTCCACGTCGGCGCCGGTGTTGGAGTCGGCCAGTTCATAGAGGAAGACCTCCACTCGTCGATTTTCCGGTGTGCCACCCTTTGCGTTGGGTATGAGTGGCTGATATTCGCCTTTGCCTGCGATCGTGACGCGATCGGGATTGACTCCCGATTGCACCAGTGCATCACGCACGGCGATTGCTCGTGCTGCGGAGAGATACAGGTTCGTCGGATACTTGACTCGTGATCGGCTTGGCTTCACATCATCCGTGTGTCCAACGACCATGATCTCGAACCGATCGGCCAGGTTGGACTGGAGAATAGTGGCCAGGGCGTTCAGTCCGCCTCCGGCACTTCGCTTGAGTTCAGCCTGGCCGGAGTTGAAGGTGAAATCGCTCATGAAGCGAAGCGCGCCGGTAGATTCGTCGTACTCGATGGCATCCGGGTAGTCGGCCGCCATCTCTGCAAGTTGACGAGAGACGCTGCCGGGCAGTGCGTTGATCTCCATCTCACTGAGTTGAACCGCCAATTCGCGGTTGTTGGTGGCCAGATTGTCTACTTCGGACTGGATGATCGTGTAGTCATTCTGCATGGTGTCCAGATCACCGCGAGCCTGCTCGAGGAGTTGATCCCGACTGATCAGCTGAGCCTTCATGGCGTCACGTTCATTCGTGATTCCCACAAGCTGCTCCTGCAGCGAGCGACGAACCTGGAGAGATTTTTCATATTTCTCGGCAGATACGCAGGCGCCCATTGTCAGGACAGGTGCGGCAAGGCTGCAAAGAGCTAGAGTACGGACACGAATCATGACGGTCTCCCTTCCTGTAGAAACAAATTCAACGGCCGTTTTCATCGGCTATACAAGGGCATTAGTGTACGCTGGATCTGGAGTGGTCGCATTATGAATGGACAAGGCGTAACTGGTGGGCAGTCTGGTTCACGTGTACTGATTCAGGCGGCTTCTGCGGTCGATTACCGGGGTGAGATAGCCCCAGCGGCAATCCTGCTGGATGGGCATCAGATCGTGGAAGTGGCAGCTCCGGAGTCGATCGGGCTGGTGGAGGACGCCATTTCCATCGATGCCAGGACCGAGGTGGTGATGCCCGGGCTGATCAATGCCCACTCCCATCTCGATCTCAGTGGGCCCGGACCGCTGCCTTACGAGGGGGATTTCGAGAAGTGGCTCGAAGCTGTCATCCAATTGAGAATCAGCTCCAGTGACGAGGATGTGTCACGAGCAGTGTCTCGTGGTGTCGAGTTGTCGCTTGCAGGGGGAACCTTCGGTATCGGGGACATCGCGGGCATGCCTCATCGTCCTCCTCACGAGGTTCTGTCCACCAGCCAGCTGGTGGGTGTTTCGTATGCCGAATTCTTCGGTCTCGGTGATGACCAGCCGCAAACGATTGACCACATGCAGTCGACGCTGAAGGAACTTCCCGGGGAGACGTTCGGTGTGCGGCTCGGCTTGTCGCCTCATGCTCCCTACACGTGCGGTGCCAGAGTCATCGAGAATGCGACATCTAGTTCGGCGCCTGTGGCCATCCATGTTTCGGAAAGCAGAGCCGAGCTCGATTTCCTGGCGAGTGGATCAGGTCCTTTCAGGCGATTTGCCGACATGCTCAGGACATGGAATGACGGAGTGGAGATTCCCGGGTTGCATCCGATCGACTTCACGTTGGGTTGTCTCGGTGATCGTGTAGGCTCATCCGCCTGCGATGTCCTGTTCGTTCACCTCAATCACGTCGAGGACAGGCATCTGGCGCCCTTGTTGAACTCGGGCGTCACACCGGTCTATTGCCCCAGAGCCAGCGCCTACTTCGGACATCCTGATGTGGGTGATCATCCCTATCTGAAGATGCTAGAGCATGGTCTGTCGGTCGCGTTGGGTACCGACTCCCTCATTTGCCTTGATACGCCGGATCGAATCGGCGTTCTCGACGAGATGCGGTTCCTGCATCGGCGCGATGGGACATCGCCCCGGCATTTGATTCGGATGGCCACGATCAACGGAGCGTTGGGGCTTGGATTGGAATCAGGCCTGGTCGATCTCAACCCCGGCGAGGTCGGTGGGATACTCGCGGTATCCACGGCAGGCCATTCATCCGATTTCCATGGTGTCCTGAGTTCCAATGAGGCACCTCGTTGGATTCTGGAACCCGCCACAGATGCTGGAAGTGCCTGAAATGGACATCTCATCAATGCTCTGTGCTTGTTCGTCCGATATGATTCATGGCGTAGACGAAGGTTCGGCCACACGGGTTTGATTCATTGATGAGGAATCATGAGCGATCAGAATTCTGAACATGTGAATTGGGATGCCATCTGCAGGAAGGCCAAGGAAGGTCCGTATCCTCTGGAGGCGTATCACTTCGTGCAGGAAGGTCTCGGGCATACGGCCAACGTGGTCTTCGGTGAATCCGAATCCATGCAGGACATGGACAGGCATGTCACCGGCCAGGAGCTCTGCATCGGACTCAAGGACTTCGCCGTGGATCAGTGGGGCATGATGGCTCCCGTGGTCCTGGGCTGCTGGGGAATCAGCCGCTCAGATGACTTTGGCGTAATCGTCTTCGACATGATCGATGCCGGCCTGATGAGTTGTCGCCCCGATGACGTCATCGAGGATTTCAACGGTGTCTTCGATTTCCGTGAAGTCTTCTCTGAGCAGGAGCTTGCTTCCCACATCGGTGAATGTAATCCATCCTCATGATCGCTCTCAAGAAAGAAGACAGGCATGGATGACCATGGAGATGAATCATCTGGCATGAATGGCTGGGCCGACCTTCATTTGTGGCAAATCAGATTTATTCGCGACATCCTCGTTGGTGTCGTCGTGTTCCTGCTTTTCTGGCTTGGATATGCCATGCGGGATGTGACGGTGCCACTCCTGGTGGCCCTTCTGCTCGCCTATCTGGCGGAGCCTGCTATTCGATGGAGCAGTGGCTGCGTCTGGATCCCATTCAAGCGACTGGGTGGAGTCATCTTCTTTCTAGGTGTTTTCATCGTTCTCATTCTGGCGTTGGTCGCCTTCGTCATTCCGCCCGGTGTCAATCAGGTGCTTGATCTGGTCGACGAGGTTGAGAACGGAGTGGTCAGGACCAAGCTCATCAAGTTGACGGACGAGTATGCCCCGGAGCACATCCGTTCCGATCTGGTCGAACTCATCGAGTTCCTGCCCAGTGGAGATCGTTCGGCCGATGGCGAGGACGACCTCGCGTTCGCCCGTGGAAATGATGGGGGCTCCAAGGAATCCTCCGGGAAGGTGGCCGACGCCTCCAGCGGTGCCACCGCCTCCGTCGCCAACGTTACCGGGGACGGCGACTTGAACCAGCTCAATGACACTGAGCTCGTCCACTCGGTTCGCAGCCGGGCGGCCGAGAATGCGGGGACATTGATTGGAATCGTCAGGCAGGGCGGCAGCATCGCCTGGTCCGTGGTGCTCGAGGTGTTCACCATCGCGATGCTGATGTTCCTGATCCCGTTCTACTTCTTCTTCTTCAGTCTCTGGTATCCGCATGTCACCGAATTCATGAACAGCATGATTCCGGAACGCGATCGCACCCAGACCCGTCATCTGCTGAGCAAGATGGATGCGGCGGTCTCGGGTTTCGTGCGTGGACGCATCCTGATCGCCATCATCATGTCGGTGTTGTTCGTCGCCGGCTACATGTTCATCGGTGTTCCATACGCCATACTGCTTGGAATCTTCGCCGGATTCATCAGCATCGTTCCCTATCTGGGCCTCGTGGCCATTCCACTGTCCATTCTTCTGCTGCTCGTGGGGCAGCTGGAAGTTGCTGAAGCCGACAGGATGGCCTGGTGGGGCATTCTCCTCTGGCCTACGGTCGTCTATGCGATCGTCGGCAACCTCGACGGATGGGTCCTGACCCCATGGATCCAGGGCAAGTCGACCAATCTCGATCCGGTCACGATCTTCGTCGCCATACTCGCGGGTGGTTCGGTGCTGGGCGTCTACGGCATGTTGATATCCATACCGGTGGCCGCATGCCTGAAGATCATGCTTTCCGAAGTGGTGATTCCAAAGCTGCGGGAGATGGGGACGCGTCCCAAGGCGGGGACTCCGCTGACCTGAGCGTTCAGCGTCTCTTGCGCTTCTTGAACTTCTTCTTGACGCTGCTGGTCTTCGTGCTGCCGCGACCTGTCATGGCGGCCAACTGCTCCATGCCTGCCATGGCATCATTGCCCTGCATGTTCTTCATGGCCTTCATCTTGCCCATCATGCCCATGCCGGCCATCTGAGTCGACATCTTCTTGATCATCTCGAACTGCTTGAGCAGCTTGTTGACCTCGGGACCGGGGGCCCCGGATCCTCGGGATATTCGACGAACACGCGACTTGCTCTTGAGCACCTTCACATCTTCGCGTTCCTGCTCGGTCATCGAGCCAACGATGGCTTCGATCTTGTCAAGCTGATCCTCCTGGCCGTCTATGTTCTTCATCGCCGAGCCCACGCCCGGGATCATGCCCATGACCTGCTTGAGCGGGCCCATCTTCCGGATCGATCGAATCTGCTTGACGAAGTCGTTCATTGAGAACTGGCCCTTGGCGAGCCTTTCGGCGATCGCCTCGGCTTCCTCCTCATCGACTTCCTGCTGGGCCTTCTCGACGAGCGAGACGACATCACCCATTCCCAGGATTCTGCCAGCCATGCGTTCAGGATGGAATTCCTCAAGGGCGTCATGACCTTCACCCGTGCCGATGAACTTGATCGGGGCGCCGGTGATCTCCTTGACGGACAGGGCGGCTCCACCTCTCGTATCACTGTCGAGTTTCGTCAGGATGACGCCGTCCACCGACATTCTCTCATTGAAGACCTTCGCCGATTCAACGGCATCCTGGCCCGTCATGGAATCGACCACGAGGTAGATCTGGTGGGGATTCAAGGCGAATCGGACACCATCCAGTTCCTGCATGAGGTCGTCATCGACGTGGAGTCGGCCAGCCGTGTCGAGTATCAGGACATCGAATCGTTCGCTGCGAGCTCTCTTCATCGCTCGCTGACAGACACCAATGGCAACACCGGTGGCACTGCCATACTCGGCGCACTTGTCTGGTTCCCCGTGAAAGGCGACCTTGGCATTGCCCTTTCCATTGGATTCGACTCCCTCGACGACCAGCTGCAGCTGTTCAACGGCGGCAGGTCGCTGGAGGTCGGCTGCGCAGACCAGGGTGTTTCGACCATTTCGCTTGAGGTAGGCGGCGAGTTTGCCGCAGGTCGTCGTCTTTCCAGTGCCCTGGAGTCCACAGAGCATGATCACCGTCGGTGGTGGGTCGACCAGCATGACATGGCTGTCGACGGGGCCCATCAGATCGACCAGATGTTCATGGACCAGATGAGTCATCTGCTGGCCGGGCTTCAGGCTCTTGAGCACTTCCGAACCGAGGGCTTTCTCCTCGACCTTGCTGCAGAAGTCATTGACGACATCGAGATTGACATCGGCTTCCAGGAGAGCCTGTCTGATTTCTTCCATGGCCTCGCGGATGTTCGACTCGCTGAGTCGACCACGGCCCGAGAGATTGCGGAAGGTATTGCTGAAACGGTCACTGAGAGCATTGAACATGAAGTGCCCAGTGTAGCAGGCCAGAGGCTATCGCTTGGATTCCAGCCACGCATGCAGTTTTTTTGCGGTCCACGCATTGACGCATTGATCGGGCCCCAGTCGACCTCTTCGTGCGGTCAGAACGCCGTATCGGAGCAGATCGAAGTCTTCGGCTCGATGTGCATCGGTGTCGATTGAGATCAGGCAGCCCGCATCCACGGCAAGTCGGACATGGGTATCGCGAAGATCGAGTCTCAGCGGGTTGGCATTGATCTCAAGGGCCGTGTCGCATTCCCTGGCGGCTTCGACCAGCTTGGGCATGTCGGGTGAAAGCCCTTCCCGGCGATTGATGATCCGCCCGGTTGGATGCCCGATGATGTGAACGAGTGGATGCCGAATCGCCTGAAGCAGACGTCTGGTCGCCTTGGCCGGATCCTGTCTGAGTGCCACGTGCGGGGAGGCGACGACCAGATCCAGCTTGGCCAGCAGCTCATCGTCGTAGTCGAGGCTGCCATCCGCGAGGATGTCGACCTCCGATCCCGCCAGGACACGGATTCCCTTGAGCTCCGAATCCACTTCATGGATGGCGTCGATGTGAGCGAGCAGTCTTTTTTCAGACAGTCCATTGGCCTGTACGCTCGAACGGGAGTGATCGGTCACGGCGATCGTGTGCAATCCCCTCGCCTTCGCTTCCAGGGCAAGCGATCGAATGCTCAATACGCCGTCGCTGGCATCGGTATGGCTGTGGAGTTCGGCACGAATGGAATCCACATCGACCAGTTTCCCTGGAGATTCCTCGATACCGTCTCGTTCCTCTCGGAGTTCAGGTGGATGGTAGGGCAGTTCGAGCGCCTCGTAGATCGACTCCTCCGTATCCGAGGCGGTCGGGGCGACGCCACGCGATTGCGGCGTGCCGTTCTCGCCATCCTCTGGAAAGAGTCCATATTCGTTGAGTCGAAGTCCATGCCTGATCGCTCGTTCTCGAAGGAGTACGTTGTGCTCCTTCGAGCCGGTGAAGTACATCAGGGCCGCTCCGAATGCATCATGTTCGACCATCCGGAGATCGATCTGTATTCCCTGCTCGAGCCGGACGGAACACTTCGTCTCACCCCTGGCGAGGATCTTGACCACTTCCGGAGACTCCGTGAAGGCCGTTGAGAGTTGCTCGACATCATCGGTCACCGCCAGAAGATCGATGTCCCCGATGGTTTCTCTCCCACGCCTCAGCGATCCCGCGTAGGTGATCTGTCGAGTCCCGCTCAATGCCTGCAGTCTGGCGACAAGATCCTCGGCAACGGGCATCGCGATTCCGATTCCAAGACGATCGCCGGCGGTCTCCATGAAGGCCAGTGAATCGGCGATGTTGGCGATCGTCTTGGCGCCCATTCTCGGCATCGATTCAAGCGTTCCATCGGCAATCGCCGTCTGCAGCTTCTCGATCGAGGTCACATCGACCTCCTGCCAGAGACGACGCACGGTCTTCGGGCCAAGCCCCGGCACATCCAGCAGTGCCGTCAGGCCTTCCGGAATCTCCCCGGAGAGCCGGTCGAGCTCCTCGATGGTTCCGGTCTGGAGGAACTCAAGTATTCGATCGGCGCTTCCTGCACCGATTCCATCCATGGCCAGCAGGCCCTTGCGATCGTCCTTGTACTGGCCGAGATCCTCAGGCAGCTCCTTCAGGATTCTCGCGACCTTTCGATTCGCGTTGATCTTGAAGCCGTTGGCATCGAGGACCTCGAGCAGCGAGGCGATTCGTTCGAAGCAGGCGGACAATTCCCTATTGATGCTCATCAACCAACATCTCCCAGTCCAAGTGCGTCACCATGCGCCTTGAGCAGTCTTCTTCTCAGCAGTCCATGTTCAGGCGACGTCAGCCATGGATCATTCTCGATCCACAGGGCAGCGTCCTTTCTCGCGAGGAGGAGCCATTGCAGATCGTCCGGCAATCGGGCGACTCTGAATGGTGCCATGCCCGACTGTCTTGCGCCGAAGAGTTCCCCGGGGCCACGAAGCTGCAGGTCTCTCTCGGCGATCCGGAATCCGTCGTCTGTTTCCGTGATGGCATCCATGCGAGCCAGTCCGTCATCCGTCACCGGATCGGCCACCAGCACACAGAGTCCCTGGTGATCTCCTCGGCCAACGCGTCCTCTGAGCTGGTGCAGCTGCGCAAGCCCGAATCTGTCCGCCTGTTCAATGATGATCGTGGTGGCGTTTGGAATGTCGATTCCGACCTCGATGACCGTCGTGGCCACGAGCACGTCTATCTGGCCATCTCGAAAGCGATTCATGATCTCATCGCGCTTGTCCGCATCCAGTCTGCCGTGCATCATCTCGATGCGACGACCCGAGAGCGGACCCGAGACAAGTCGATCATGATGCGTGTGGACATCCTTGAGCCCGTGATCCGAGGCGTCGATCACGGGAACCACGACGAATCCCTGCTGTCCCTTGGAGATTCGATCCCGAAGGTGTTCGTAGACGCGTTTGGATTCATCGCCTCGGACGAATCTTGTGATGACCGGCGATCGGCCGGGCGGTCTCTCGTCGATCACCGAGACCTCGAGATCGCCGAATATCGTCAAGGAGAGTGTTCGAGGTATGGGAGTCGCCGTCATGACGAGTTGATGCGGTACCTGATGCACCTCGTCTCGACGTGATCTGAGCAAGGCTCGCTGCTGGACGCCGAATCGATGCTGCTCGTCGATCACGACAACGGCCAGATCGTTGAACTGGATGTTTTCGTTCAGCAAGGCGTGCGTGCCGATGACCAGATCGATATCGCCCGAGGAGAGCCCCGATTCGATGCTTCGTCTCCTGGCTGCCGAACACGAGGCGGTGAGCACCTCGATGCGGACTCTGGAATCCGCCAGCATGTCTCGAATGGCGCTGTAGTGCTGTTCGGCGAGGATTTCGGTCGGGGCCATCATTGCGGCCTGCTGTCCATCTGCGATGGCCAGAAGCATCGCATACAGCGCGACCGCGGTCTTGCCGCTGCCGACATCTCCCTGAAGGAGACGATTCATCGGCACGGCTCTCGTGAGGTCCTTTCCGATCTCATGGACGACTCTCTTCTGTGCCGCTGTCAATGTGAATGGAAACCGTGCGAGTATGCGCTGATGCCTCTCCTCGTCCAGCGACAGGGCGGGAGCAGTGAGCGTCTCATGTCGATGATGCCTCTTCATCATGACGCCAAGCTGCAGGAGAAGGAGTTCGTCGAAGGCCAGGCGATGCCGTGCTCTGGAGACGTCCTCGCTCTGCAACGGTCTGTGCATCAATCGATAGGCGTCGCCGAGTGAAAGCAGCTCCCGCTCCTTGCGGTACTGTTCCGGGAGATGGTCGACGAGTAGCGAGACGCCGGTTTCGAGATTGGATTGAATGACGCTGCGGATCTTCGTTGAATTGATCGATTCGGAGGCGGGATACACAGGCAGCAGCTGATCGGGTTCATCAGCGATGTTCTCTTCGCCGGCGTTTTCTATCCTTGGATTCACCAGCTGAAGGCGACCGGAGAACCGGCCTGGTTTGCCGCTGACACGAAGTCTACGGCCAGGCTGCAGTCTGTTTCGAATCCAGGACTGATTGAAGAAGACGAGTTGAAGCTGGCCGCTTTCATCCTCAAGGACGGCCTCGACCTTCCCCCTTCTGCCGAAGGCTGGTTTCACCGAGGCGACTTCGCCCACGACGGTGGCCAGATCGGGCGTGTCGGTGGTATCGCCGATGATCGCATCGAGATCGGCTATGCAGCCATGTTGCTGCGAGCGTTCATATCTTGAGGGCAGATGCAGAAGCAGATCCGCCAGGCATCTGATTCCCATCTGTCGGAAATCATCACCCTGGCCGGAGGTCACTCCTGGCAGATCATCGATCAGTGTTGTCAATTCCACGGGGGCCTGGGTCACCTTGGTACCTGTCCTGAATTAGGTTGGCTGCTGATAACGATATCATCCTTGAATGGGTCTCTTGCCATTCGACCTCCCAGATACGCCCCGGGAACGTCCCGAGCCGCTTTCCGTCACGCAGGCCAGCCGTCTGGTCGTGCGGGCACTCGATGATGCGCTTCCCTCCACGATTCGAATTCGAGGCGAGATCAGCGGTCTGTCGATTCGAAATGGGCACTGGTTCTTCAGTCTGCGGGATGCGGATGCCTCCCTGGATTCGGTCATGTGGTCCAGTCAGGCCCGGATGAATGCCCATCGACCCGAAGAAGGCGACTCCGTTCTCGTCACAGGTCGAATCGGGCATTGGTCACGAGGGGGCAGGACCCGTCTGGAAGCTCGACGGATCGAACCCGATGGAGAGGGGGACTTCAAGGCCGCTTTCCTCAAGCTCTGTCGTGAACTGCGTGAGCTTGGTTGGTTCGATGAATCAGCCAAGAAGCCGCTGCCCAACTGGCCCTCTCGTGTGGCGGTTGTGACCTCCGCTCAGGGAGCTGCCGTGACCGATGTGGTGGCGACGGCCAGATCCAGATTTCCAGCGACGTCCCTCCTGATAGTGGATGTACGGGTGCAGGGGGCATCGGCTGCTGATGAAGTGGCCCGGGCGATCAGACGCCTGGATCAATCCGCTCGACGTCTGAGGCTTGATGCCATCATCGTGACTCGAGGAGGGGGATCGGCGGAGGATCTGGAGGCCTTCAATCAACGGAACGTCGCCAAGGCCGTGTTCGAGGCCACCACTCCGGTGATCGCCGCGATCGGTCATGAATCGGACACGACCATCATCGAACTCGTGGCCGATGCGCGTGCATCGACGCCCACCCATGCCGTGACGATCCTGTTGCCTGATGGCAACGACGTCCTGGAGCGATTCGATTCGCTCTCCCACAGGCTCACGCGAGCCTGCCGTGTTCTGATCGAATCGGGACGAGAGCAATCAAGAGCCACGCAGGAGCGTCTGCTTCTGGCTTGTCGGGTGAGATCCCGGCATGCAGGACTTGCGCTGGATGGACTGGCTCGCAGGCTCTTCGCCTCACGTCCGGACCGGCTGGTCAAGTCTCGTCAGCTTCAGGCCCGACAGTTGGAGCAGCGGCTGCATCGGAGCATCGCCGGGATCATTCGCCAGCTTCCATCACCCGATGTTCTCGAGCGATCTCTCAGCCGTTCGCTGGCGGGACGGCTTGCTCGCTCGCTGGATCGAGTCGAGGCCCTCGAGAGAACCATGAGTGCAATCGATCCATTGGCTGTTCTTGACAGGGGATACAGCCTGACGATGGACAGTCGAGGTCGGGCGGTCAGGTCCATCGATGGCATCGAGTCCGGCGAGATGCTCGAGACTCGCATCGCCGACGGGATGATCCGGAGTCGTGTCGAATCCTCGACGGATTCGAATCACGATTCTGATACAGTTTGACCATGACTCCGAGCAACCCATCCAAGGAAGAACCCATCGATGAATCCATGCGATTCGAGTCGGCGGTTGAACAACTGGAATCAATCGTGACCTCGATTGAGGCGGGTGATCTGGGACTTGAGGAATCGATGACCCTGCACAGGAGAGGTCAGGCATTGCTCAAGATCTGTCGTTCTCGATTGGAGGCGGCCGAACAGGAAATCAAGAATGTCTCGCTTGATGATGACTCCCTTGATGATGGGAATTCAGATTCCGGCGATTCGAACTGATGAGCATGTACTGCCTGTCCTCATCCTTTTCCGACTTCATGATCTGGCAGCATCTTCCATGGGCGATCTTCGTGTTCTGTCTGGGAGCCTGCGTCGGCAGCTTCATAAACGTCGTCGTGCATCGAATGCCCGCCGGTGTGAGTCTCCTCTATCCACCAAGCCGATGCCCCATCTGTGGTGGCAAGCTTCGTTTCTTCCGTGAAAATCTGCCGATCCTCGGCTGGTTGATTCTGCGGGGTCGATGTCGCCTTTGTGGAGTTCGCATCAGTCCCTGGTATGCCCTGATAGAACTGGGCATGGCAATCGTGTTTCTCGGCTTGTACGTGATCTTCTTCTGGACTTCCTTCCAGGATCCGTGGTGGGGGGAAGTCGCTGGCAGGTGGTGGGGACTTCAACAGTTTCTCAGGGCATGGCCCGCATGGATCTGCATCGCCTTCATGGTCGCGGCTCTGTACGCCATGACAGTCATTGACGCCAGGACATTCACGATTCCGCTGGCGATTCCAGTGTTCATAACCGTCACGGCCTTCATTCTCTGGCCGATACAGGGTCTGATCGCCAGAACGCCTGCTTGGTTGGATGTTTCACCCTGGCCTATCCAGGGCGTCGGCTGGACCTGGTCGCTGCTCGCCTTTGGAGGTCTTCTGGGAGTCATGGTGGGCTGTTTCCGACTCTGGACCGGGCGATTGAAATACAGCTTCTCCGATTACGAGGACTATGTGAAACCCGGTGAGACCCTCGGGGACTATCCGCATGCCCGTCGCGAAATGGGGATCGAAATCCTCTTCCTCCTGCCTGTGATCCTGGGCATGGCCATCGGTGCCTGTCTTGGCGCCGTCTTGTTCGATGGCGTTCCGTCTGCCTGGATCCAGGCTCTGGGCGGATCGATGTTGGGATATCTCGTTGGAGGAGGGCTCGTATGGGCTGTCAGGATTCTGGGGACGCTCGGATTCGGGCGAGAGGCGATGGGAATGGGGGATGTTCATCTCCTTGGCTGCATCGGGGCCGTCATGGGCTGGTTTGATCCGATCATCATCTTCTTCCTGGCGCCATTCATCGGACTTGCCTGGACGCTGCTGGCGTCCTTCACCAAGCGAAGGCGTGAGTTGCCCTACGGGCCACATCTGGCTCTGGCTACCATTTTCGTACTTCTTTGCCGACCGCTGGTGGTTTCAGGGTGGGATCGGCTGTTCCCACAGGTCCAGATTCCAGCTCGATCGCTGGTCGACACCAGTTCCGGCGAAGGAGACGCCCGAGAAAGATCTGAATCGGGTTCCATCCAACTGGACAGGGATCAGATAACAGGATTCAATGGTCATCAAGACGCCTCCTTTGAGATCCGTCTGGTTGGATATCAAGGGGATTCGCAGGGCATTTGATTGTCACGAATCGGGATCCAACGAATCAGTCGAGCTGAAAGGAAGCTGAATCATGCATGGACGCACTCTGATCGCACTCGCCCTGTTTCTCGTCGTTGGTGGTTTGACCGCCTGTAACGACGGCACGAAATCAAAGCTGGCGATGCTCAACGATGAAAACAGTGAACTGAGGGATCAGTTGACAGAACGTGATCGAGCACTCGATGCCACGACATCCGATCTTCGAGAGGCCAACCGGCTTCTGAGAGAACAACAGGAAATGGCCGTTTCGGCACCGGCGGAACCCACCAATCCCTTCAGTGGAATCGATGGCATATCGACATCGGTTGATGGCAATGAAGTGACCATCAGCATGCAGGGTGACATTCTCTTCAACTCGGGAAGAACGGCGCTGAAGAATCCGGCGAAGAAATCCCTCGATCAGATCGCCGACGTTCTGAATGAGGACTACTCCGGCAAGATGATCATCGTCACCGGCCACACCGACAGTGATCCCATTCGCAAGAGCGGCTACAAGAGCAATCACCATCTCGGCTTCGAACGAGGATGGGCCGTGTACGAGTACCTCGTCAATCGTGGTGTGAATGCCAGTCGAATGGCTGTCAGCAGCTATGGTCCCAACTCGCCACTTGATTCAAAGAAGGAATCAAGACGTGTCGAAATAGTGGTCGCCGATTAGTCGAGATCTCACTCAGCAGTCGAATCGATTGACTGTGACGTTCCCCTTACGGGGATGAGGCGGTTGAATACGTGGCTGAAACAGGCAATGTTCCCGAGCTCGCTGATGCCAGTGAACAGGGCGGCGGCGTTTCACTGCTTACATTGGGGGCATTGGGCGTTGTCTTCGGAGACATCGGCACCAGCCCGCTGTACGCGTTCAAGGCGGCCTTCGGTGAGACGCTCTTCAAGGGGTCCGAGCAGATCGCCAGAGCAGACGAGATTTCCCATGTCATGGGAACGCTCTCGTTGTTCGTGTGGTCCATCATCATCGTCATCTGTCTGAAATATGTCCTGCTCATGATGCGAGCCGACAATGACGGTGAAGGTGGGGTTCTGGCCATGTTCAGTCTTCTCCTTTCCAAGCGATCGGGCGAATCGGGGATCCAGCAGACGTTTTCCGGAATAGCAAGCAAGGGGCCTCTGGCGTTGTTGGCCATCGTTGGTGCGGCCCTGCTCTTCGGAGACGGTGTGATAACGCCGGCCATCTCCGTGCTGGCCGCATCGGAGGGCATCAACTTCGCTGCTGGGGGGAGTATTCCCCAGTGGGTATCGCCGGCAACGGCGGTGGTGGTGCTGGCCATTCTCTTCACGCTTCAGAAATTCGGGACCGGACAGATCGGCCGACTCTTCGGACCGGTCATGCTGCTGTGGTTCGCGGTCATCGGCGTGCTGGGACTCGGCGGCATCATCGACAATCCAGCCGTCCTGCAAGCGGTGAATCCCATGTGGGCAGTCGAACTGTTCTGGGAAGCACCCTGGCTTGCCTTCGTTCTCCTCGGGGCCGTGGTTCTATGTGTGACCGGTTGCGAGGCCTTGAGCCTTGACATGGGTCATTTCGGTCGGCCGGCCATTCGCATCGCCTGGTTCTTCGTCGTGTGTCCGGCGCTGCTGCTGAACTACTTCGGACAGGCCGCCATGGTCATGACGGAGGGCAAGACGCCGCAGAACCCGTTCTATTCACTGGTCCCGGACATGCTGATGATCCCGATGATCGTCCTGTCGATCATCGCGGCGATCATCGCCTCACAGGCGATCATCGCGGGAATCTTCTCGGTGACCAGGCAGGGCATCCGGCTGCTTCTGCTTCCTCCCACATCGATTCGTCATACGAGCAAGATGCAGGAGGGGCAGATCTACGTCCCGATGATCAATCGATGGATGTTCATCTTCAGCGTGGTTCTCGTACTGGCGTTCCAGACCTCGGACAGGATGGGAGCTGCCTACGGACTGGCGGTCACGGGTGTGATGCTGACCTCCACCATCATGTTGTCGTTGGTTGCCAGGCGAGCATGGGGATGGTCATGGTTCGTGATCATTCCCCTGCTTTCAGGATTCTTCGTGATTGATCTGGCCTTCCTTGGATCGAATCTGCTCAAGGTGCCTCATGGTGGTTGGGTGCCGCTTGCCATCGGTCTCTTCATGATCCTCGTGATGACGACGTGGCTGCGAGGATCGAGACTCATCTATGAGACTCGATCGGAGGATTCAGTGCCTCTGTCGGACTTCATCGAATCGGCCATTGAAGGCGAGCAGCCACGAATCCCCGGTTGTGGAGTCTTCTTCACGGCCGAGAAGGGGGTGACTCCGAATTCCCTGATGAAGTTCAATCGACACATGCCCGTTCTTCCAGAGCAGGTTGTCGCGATCCATGTCCATCTTTCCAGCAGGCCTCGTGTACCAAAGTCGCAGCGTGTGGTGGTCGAGGAGAAGGGCGACGGTTTCTGGCAATTGAACTGCTCGTTGGGATACATGCAGGATCTGTATCTGCCGCGAATCCTCAAGCAGGCGACCAATCAGGGACTGCCCGTCAAGCTTGCCCAGGTGACCTACTACCTCAGACGCGATCTTCCCTCGCGTGTTCGTGGACATCACATGACTGCATGGCGAAAGGAATTCTTCTTTGCCATGCTCAGGAACGCCAAGGGGCCGACCGATCAACTGAGCTTGCCTTCCGATCAGGTGATGGAAATAGGCGTGCGATTGAATTTCTGAAACGGAATTCAGAACAGGTGGACGCCGGCACCTTCTTCTCGAATCTGTTCGACCATCAGCTGGATGTCCACGAGGATCTGATCCAGTCGACCGGTTGCCGCTTCCATGCTGTTGTAGAGATCGGGATTCTTCACGAGCTGTCCGATGGTTCCATCGCCGTCCCTCATGGCATCGAGGAGTCCGGTGCTGGCATTCATGAACTGGCGGAGTTGCCTGGCCGTTTCGGCCATCTCGAGACCAAGCTCGTCCGATCTGGCATCCAGCTTTCGAGCCAGGGTCGTCACGCTCTCGAGGCCGCCGATCGCTCGGTCCGCCATGGCGGGCATTCTCTTGAGAAACTGTTCGGCATTGTCACGCAGGCTCGAGCTGTCAACCCAGGCATTGGTCGATTTGAGCAGATCGTTGGCGTTGCGGAGCACACTGGTCAGTGTCCGGTCGTCTGTGGCATCATCGTTGAGGAGGACGGTTATCTGTTCTCCGATGGTGCTGAAGGAATCGAGGAGCCCGCCCATTCGACGATCGATCTCCTGACCGAGTTCGGTCATCATGACGGAGGCGATTCGGCCTTCACGGATCACATCTCCTGATGTGATCATCGGCATGTCGGGGGACCAGCCGGAAGTGACGAGCGAGAGCAGTCCGCTGTTTCCCAGCAACGAGTCCCGGACCAGAAAACGAACGTTTCGCGGAACCTGGAGGTTCTCCTCGATGTTGAGTGTCAGCTCAACTGGATACTCCGGATCCGCAACGAGCTGGACACCACTGACTTGGCCCGCGAGTACACCGTTGACGGTGATCTGGCTGCCCACGCGCAGTCCGACTGCATCACGTGTGAGAACCTTGAAGTTCCAGCCTGTGGAGGTCCTGATCTCGCCGAAGAGCACGAGCAGCGCGATCAACGCGGCCGTGGCGACGATGGCACACAGGCCGATCAGGAAATCCCTCTGGGAATCTTTCAACGGTCGTCCTCTCTGGCATCTTGGATGCCAGCCAGTTCAGCTCGCGTTGCTCGTCCTTCGAGAAAACGCTTTACTTCGGGGTCATCCGAACTACGAAACAGATCCGGTGGCCCTTCCATGCGCACTTGTCCCTCATGGAGAAGGACCATCCTATCGGCAATGCGAAAGGAAAGCTGGATATCGTGCGTCACGACGATGCTGGTGAGATTCAGGGCATTCTGCAATCGTGCGATGAGCTTTCCGATGATGTCGCTGCGAATCGGGTCGAGGCCTGTGGTGGGTTCGTCGTAGAGGATCACATCAGGTTCGAGGACGATGGCTCTGGCCAGTGCCACTCTTTTTCGCTGCCCGCCAGAGAGCGTGGCCGGATTGCGATCGTAGGTGCCGCCGACACCGACCATGTCCAGCATCTGATCGACTTTCCTGCGACGTTCCTCAGCGGAGACCTGGGTGTGTTCTCGGAGCGGGAACCCGACATTCTGACCGACCGTCATGGAATCGAAGAGGGCTCCCTGCTGAAAGAGAAAGCCGATGCGTCGTCTGATCGGGCCAAGTTGAGCTTCCGGGATACGATCGATTCTGTGGTCATCGAACCAGACCTCTCCCGAGTCGGGTTCGAGAAGGCCCACCAGATGCTTCAACAGCACGCTCTTGCCACATCCACTGGGACCCATGACCACCGTCGTGGCACCGGAGGGAAAGGACAGGTTCAGACCCTTCAGGACATGATTGTGACCAAAGGACTTATCAAGTTCCTCCACTCTCATGACGGATGGCAAGGCGGCAGCCTCTGAGGAGGCTGGATGGGGACGTGGATCGCTTGGCTGTGCGGTTGTCATTGGAATGCGTATCATCCCTCCATTCAATGAGACGAGCAATCTCCACAGGTCGTGTTTTTCGAGGAGTTTCCCTTCAGAAGGGTATCCATGGTTGCATGAGCCAGTCTGGTATTGTCATCTCAGGTACGCAGAGGACTTCTGATGGGCATTTCTGAGCGAAATTACGGTCGCTACAACCCGCCTGGCCATGGCCAGTTCGGTTCCATGGGTAGCCGTGTGGGTGGGCGTGCGCGAAGCTTCAGCGTCACGACCTGGATCATAATCGCCTGCGTGGCGATATTCGTCATCGATGGTTTCCTGCAGTCCTACTCGGGCTGGGTGGAGACCGGTACGCGATACGTCGACAACGGCGACGGCACCTGGAAGGAAGAGGTCGCCAATCCGAACTTCGACAAGTCCTTTCTTCCATCGGACAGCGATGAACAGAAGCCCGTCTCACGAACCATCAACCTGGTCACACGAAACGATCAGATCGTCAAGAAAACCGTCACAGGTCTTCAGGTCATCACAACGAACAAGGAAACGGGCACCAGTCAGATCCGCATCGTCGTCGTGACGCCGATGTCTCCTCTGCAGCGATGGCTTCACTTCTCGACCAAGAAGGTGATCGGAGGTGGGCAGCTGTGGCGTCTGATCGGATTCCAGTTCCTCCATGCGGACATGACCCACCTGCTCTTCAACATGGTGGCGCTCTTCTTCTTCGGTCCGCTTGTGGAGCGGTTCCTCGGAGGGAAGCGATACCTCGCGTTCTACCTGCTCTGTGGCGTCTTTGGTTCTCTCCTGTACCT
Organism: Phycisphaerales bacterium UBA3158; assembly: GCA_002364555.1. Lineage (GTDB taxonomy): Bacteria > Planctomycetota > Phycisphaerae > Phycisphaerales > SM1A02 > UBA1668. The sequence goes on from DEYM01000119.1 coordinate 28,891, forward strand.
GTTCCTCAACATGGCGGGATGGGTTTGGATAGATCAATTGGGGTGGCCACCGCTTGGGGGTCTCTTGTTCAATGCCACGGGGGTGCCGCTGATCGGAGCATCGGCGGGCGTATTCGGCGTCATCGTGGGTGGGGCCATTCTCCATCCGAACGTGCGGGTGCTGCTGATGTTCATCATTCCGATGAGGCTGGGCACGCTGGCGATGATCCTGATCGCGATGTCCGTGATATTCATACTCTTCGGCCTGGATAACGCCGGAGGCGAGGCCGCCCACCTTGGTGGTGCGCTCGCTGGGTGGTACTTCATACGACATCCCGAACAGCTCCATGGGCTGTTCAACTTCTTCGGCCGCGTCGATCCGACATCCAGTCACTTCGCCATCAAGGGTCCAAGGCTCCCCGGCGGTGGTCGGGGTGATACGGATCAGGTGGACAGAATCCTCGACAAGATCAGTCGGGATGGTCTTCAGAGCCTGAGCAAGAAGGAAAAGCGAGTGCTCAACGAGGCCTCGCGCCGAGACAAGAAGAGCCGATGACCTCGCCACTCACTTTCAACGTGTCGCATAGATGTCAGGAATCCTCCGCACGAGTCGGTCAGGTGACGACCCTGCATGGTTCATTCGATACGCCTGCCTTCATGCCCGTCGGCACGCGTGCGAGCGTCAAGGGGCTCTCGCCCGATCAAGTCAGTCGATCAGGGAGTCAGATCCTCCTGAACAATGCATATCACCTGATGTTGAGACCCGGTGACGCCATGATCGCCGATCGTGGTGGTGTTCATGAGTTCATGCGATGGGACCGGCCCATCCTCACCGACTCGGGGGGGTATCAGGCCTTCTCCATGGCCGACATCAATGCCATCGACGACGAGGGGGTCACCTTCAAATCCATCATCGATGGTGCGAAAGTCCATCTTGGGCCCGAGCGAGCCATGGAGGTCCAGAACAATCTCGGGGCGGACATCATCATGGCGTTCGACGATTGCCCACCAGCTCAGGCTCCTGATGAAGCGGATCCAAGGGCGATGGGGGCGTTTCGTCAACGGCTCGAGATCGCCGTGGATCGGACCACGGACTGGCTCAGGCGATGTGTCGAGTCGCATGCACGCTCAGATCAACAGAGCCTCTTTGGAATCGTCCAGGGTGGACCTCACTCGGATCTCCGAGAGGCATCGGCCAAGGCCGTCACCAGCATCGATCTGCCCGGATATGCCATCGGTGGTGTCGCTACCGGTGAGAGTCGGGACGAGATACATCGGATTGTGGCAGAAACGGCTCCGCTGCTTCCAGACGCCAAGCCCAGATATCTGATGGGTGTCGGCTACGAACTGGATCTTGTTAAGGCGGTCCGAGCCGGTGTGGACATGTTCGACTGCGTTCTACCAACCAGAAATGGTCGAAATGCCGGTGCTTTCACCCGGTCGGGGAGGCTTCAGCTGCGAAATGCCCGATTCAAGGAGGATGATGCCGTCCTGGAGCCCGGATGTGATTGTCCAGCGTGCTCAGGAGGGTTCAGCAGGGCCTATCTGAGGCATCTGTTCGTTTCCGGGGAGATTCTCGGCCCCGTGCTGCTCAGTCAGCACAACCTCAGACACTACCAACGTCTCATGCTGGACATCCGGCGGGCGATACGGGAAGATGCATGGTCTTCGCTGTACCGGGCCTGGCCAGTCCTTGATCGCGGTTCAGCGACCAGTTAGACGCCTCGTGAACGACCTTTAGATCCGAACCATTACTGACCTCTTTGAAAGAGGTCCTGGAACGCGAGTGATCACATGACAGATGTGAATATGTCAGGGGAATGGACCATTCTGATGGTTGGGCAGACGCCTGTTCAACCTCCTCTTGGTGCCAAGGGGGATGGAGTCGCGCAGGTATCCGGTGACACCACCGCGGCAGCTGCCGACGGCGGTGCCCAGCAGCCGGTCTCGACGTTTCTCGACGGGGGTTTGATGCCCATCATCATCCTCTTCGTGGTGATGATGTTCGGTATGACGTTTCTGACTTCCAGAAAAGAGAAGAAACGTCGCAAGGAAATGCTCAGCAAACTCGATAAGAAAGCTTCAGTGCAGACCATTGGCGGCATCATGGGATCCGTCATCGAGGTCAAGGATGATCTCGTTGTTCTGGAAGTAGACAAGTCCTCAAATACAAGAATGACATTCTCCCGCGCTGCCATCCAGACGGTGCATCAGGCGGGGGACGGAGACGCGACCAGCTGACCTCTCGCTTCAGAGATGTCTCGCGGAAGTAATTGCTCATGCAGAATCTGATCTCAAAGATCGTCCTGATACTCATCATCATTGGCGCCTGTGTCTGGGCTTTCATGCCACCCAGCGAGAAGGTCCGTCTCGGACGCGATCTCAGTGGTGGTGTCAGCCTGGTCTACTCCGTGCGAATGCCAGAAGGTGCCAACCGTCGTCAGGTACTCGACCAGACGATCGATGTCCTCAAGGATCGTGTGAATCCACAGGGTGTCCTCGATATCTCGATGGTTCCGCTTGGAACGGATCGAATCGAAGTGGTCATGCCACTGCCAAATGACGAGGTCAAGGGGCTTGCCGCCTCATTCGACCGGGAGCTTGACGCACTGGTCCAGTCCGCGGAGGTCAAGGCTTCCGAGCTGGACTCCTCCCTACGGGATGGGACCGCGGTCAAGCGATTCGGCGAGGCCGGTGAACGTGGCCAACTGCTCTCCAGGCTCCAGAAGTCCTACAACGACATGCGGAGCCTCGAATCACAGCTTGAGGATGATTCGACCGATCCCAAGGAACGTCGAGGGATCCAGAGAAAGCTGGCCGATGCGGAGATCAGCTACGAGGATCTCTATGAGCGGGTGATGTCGCTGAGCCTCCAGCGATCGAGAATCGTCAGGATGCTCGATCTGCCTGAGAAGAAGGAATTGATCAGGGCACCCAATGGAAGCCCGATGGTGGATGACAGCGGGGAGCGGATGTATCGTCCGTCCCAGCGTACTGCTGCGATGACCCAGATCGTCCAGGAGTTCCCCGATCTCACCAGCGA
>DEYM01000084.1:0-20169 GCA_002364555.1 Phycisphaerales bacterium UBA3158
TGGGCACCGGTTGAGAATCAACAGACCCCCTTCAAACTGATCCCCCTGGGGCATGGAGAGAAGGTCGAGATAAAGCCCTCGATCTACCTGAAAGCGGTCGAAATGACCCATACGGTGCCTGCAAACGCATATGTCGTCATCGAGCACCGAAGTAAATTGCGTGAAGACCTCCAGGATGTGCCTCAGGCGAAGCTGAAACAGCTCCGGGAGTCGGGTGAAAACATCACCAGAACCCTTGAAATCCCTCTTGTGGCCTATTCAGGGGATACGGACATGAATCCCAACCTCCTTGGAGATGATTTCTGCAAATCGAAGTTGGTGATCACGGAATGCACCTTCTTCGACGAGGATCATCGACAGCGAGCGAGAATCGGCAACCACTTGCACCTCAACGATCTAGGAGAACTTCTGGAAGCCTGGGAAGCGGAAACCGTGGTGGTCATCCACACCTCCAGAAGAACCAGAATCGAGCAATCCAGAGAACAGGCACGCGAGTTTCTGGGTGAAAAAGCGATGGAGCGTGTTCATTTTCTGATGGATCACAGGCGAAACAAGAGTCGCTACGAGCAACAGCTCGAGGATGCAAGTTTGGCATCATCCAAATGAGTTGTTGACGAACCTGTGCCGGACATCGTAACTTCGTGGGTCGCTTTCATTGAATCCGTGGTGGGATTTGGTGATTCGAAAGCGTCCTTTGCAGAGAGGGGTAGAAGCTGATGCACAACATGGTTGAACCAAGGGTCATGGAGGAAATTCTCTCCTATCTCAAGAGCAACTATGCACAGATGTGCCGCCATTGGTTCAACGAGGTTGAAGTTGGCGAACTCTCACAAGGCACGCTGACCCTGATCGTCAAGGAACAGGTGCGTCTCAAGTATCTTCAGAGATGTTGTGTCAAGCAGTTCACCGAAGCTGCACAGTCGGTCACGAGCCGACTCCTCGCCGTCGAGTTCGTCGGTGAAAACAAGAGAAGCGAGCGAGCGGAGGATTCCGTAACGACCGGGGTCTTCACTCAGCCCGAGCTTGATGAGGAGATGATCCTCAGTCCCGACTACACCTTCGACAGCTTCGTGGTCGGTCCCGACAATCGGCTTGCCCACGCCGCTTCGCTCGCCGTCGCGCAGAAACCGGGAAAGGCCTACAACCCGTTCTTCGTGCATGGTGGTGTCGGACTCGGAAAGACACATCTTCTCCAGGCAATCTGTCAGATGGCGCTCAGAACACATCCTGGAATGCGGATCTTCTACACATCATGCAATGGTTTCATGAATCATTTCATGGAAGCTGTCCAAGCCGGACAGATGGCCGACTTTCGACATCGATTCAGAAACTTCGATCTTCTGATCGTCGATGACATCCATGATCTGTCGAAGCGAGGTCCATCCCAGGAGGAATTCTTCCACACGTTCAACACGCTCTATCAGGCTGGTCGCCAGATCGTGTTGAGTTCGGATGCACCGCCAAACGAGATCCCGGATCTCGAGGAACGGCTTACAAGTCGATTCAACTGCGGTCTTGTGGCCAACGTCGAACGCCCCTGCTACGAAACCCGTGTGGCGATCGTAAAGAGCAAGTCGCAGATGAGGAACATAGAGCTTCCCGATGACTGTTCCGCATACATAGCATCAAGGCTCGATTCGAACATTCGCGAGCTGGAGGGTGCCATCACCAAGCTTCAGGGACTGTCGCTTCTCGAAGAGAGGGCGATTGATCTCGATCTCTGCAAGAAGGCGATCGGTGAACAGGAAGTCAGCACACCCGGAAGCCCGACCACGATTCAGGACATCCTGAACACCATCAGCAACTACTACGGTTTGAGAATCACGGATCTCCTTTCCAAGAGACGTCATAAATCCATTGCGCTACCAAGGCAGATCGGCATGTATCTGGCTCGGAAGCACACGAGATTCAGCCTGGGTGAGATCGGTGGCTACTTCGGCGGAAGAGACCATACGACCGTGATGCATGCGATCAGAAGCATTGATTCCCGACGCACGGATGATCGGCATCTCGATGATGAGGTCAGACGGATCGAGGAATTGATCACTGTTCCCAGTCCCGTACAGCCCAGATAGCCTCAACGGTCCTGTTCATGAACACGTGACAACCTGTCAATTGGCTGTCAGTTGGTTGTTCGATGGATGTGCTCAAGTTCAAAGCTTGTTTAGAACAATTGTTGATTCAGCCTTCGGGTGGATGTTCACAACGGTTACTGACAGTTCAAACAACAACTTTTCAACACGCATGTTCTGTCTCAAGTAGTGAACCCTTGGGCGTTTATTGTCTCAACACCCTGATTCATCCACCAAACAACAGGACTACTACTAAGAGAGAAGAAGATTTCTATCTTCTCTTTCGTATTCTGAATGGCTGACAAACGGTGCACCAGACAGTCTGCCGTTGGGACACGATTCCTGATGAGAGTGGTTTTCCACAATTCATACACATTTCACCATCACGACCGTACACCTGGTGTGTCTGGGTGAATTGCCCTTTTTGACCCGTTGAGTCGAGCCAAGTGCGTACAGTCGAGCCACCGAGCGAGATGGCCTGATGAAGTATCCCCACGAATACCACCCTCAGACGATCGATTTCTGGCCCTTTAAGGGTGCATACAGGCTGCTTGGGGTTCAATCCAGCTTGGAAAAGTGCCTCGTCGACGTAGATGTTCCCCAGACCGGCAACGATGGCCTGGTCAAGCAAAGCTGATTTCAAGGGCCTGGAACGGTTCTGAAGCTGTTTTTCCAGATCCTTCGTGGAGATTTCAAGTGCATCGGGTCCCAGATCCCTCCAGCGTGTCGAGAGCAGCTTCTGCCGCGAGCTGACTGGCCAGATGCCACCGAACCTTCTGGGATCGATGAAACGCATCTGATGGGCTTCAGGGGACCCCTGAAGGGTCCAGACACAATGAGTGTGTGGTTCCAGTTCAGGCAGGTCGTCCGCCTGGCAGATCTGGATTCGGCCCGACATTCCCAGATGCATCGAGAGGATTCGACCATCCTGGGCTTCGATCGCGAATTGCTTGCCATGGCGAAGGATTCTCGAAACCACACCACCCTTCATCAGACGTTTCTCACGAGATCTTCTCGGGGCATCTACCTCAGCTCCACCACGATCGATGAAATCGGGTCGATACAACCTGACTTTCAGGACTTTCGACCCAATGATGTGGGTACCGAGATGTCGGCACAGATGTTCAACTTCTGGAAGCTCTGGCATGCCCTGTTCCACGTTTGATGTCGTCGTTGAAAAGTATACTTTCGGTCCGTCTGGAAAGAACCGAATATCGATTAGAGGCAGAGTCGTTGATCTCTTGGGAGAATCGTCCGGATGAATTCAGACAACACGCAGAATCAAGATCGGGACATCGAGGAATCCATTCAACGGATATCCCAGGCTGCAGCCGACATGAAGCGACAACTTCACCGGGTCATCATTGGTCAGGACGAGGTCATCGAACAACTTCTCATCGCGATCTTCTCCGGAGGACATGCACTTGTCGTTGGTGTTCCCGGACTCGCCAAGACACTTCTCATCAGGACGATCGCCCAGTCTCTGAAGCTTGACTTCTCGAGAATACAGTTCACCCCCGACCTCATGCCAAGCGACATGACCGGAACGGAAGTCATCGAGGAGGACCGATCCTCGGGAACGAGAAACCTCCGGTTCGTGAAGGGACCCGTGTTCGCGAACATCGTTCTTGCAGACGAGATCAACCGGACACCACCGAAGACACAGGCAGCCCTCCTGGAGGCCATGCAGGAGAGACAGGTGACCGCCGGCGGTGAAAAGCACAGTCTTCCCGAACCCTTCTTCGTGTTGGCGACACAGAATCCGATTGAACAGGAGGGCACCTACCCGCTTCCAGAGGCCCAGCTGGATCGATTCATGCTGAACATCCAGGTCGCGTACCCCTCGGAGAACGAGGAACTGCAGGTCGTCCAGCAGACGACCAGCGATCGAACCGTGGAGGTTGAACCCGTTCTTGACGGACCCGAGGTCGAATCGATCCAACAACTGGTGAGACAGGTGCCGGTTGCCGACCATGTCGCCGCCTATGCGGTTCGCCTTGCCCGCTCGAGCCGCATACGCGACATCGCCAACCCACCCAAGATCGTCGCCGACTACGTTTCATGGGGGGCCGGTCCAAGAGCAAGCCAGTTCCTCGTGATGGCAGCCAAGGCGAAGGCGCTCCTCGAGGGTGAGCACCATGTCACGCCGGACCACATCAGACAGGTGGCACACCCGGTGCTGAGGCACAGGATACTTCTCAACTTCAACGCGGAAGCCGACGGGATCGGTACCGACGATGTCATCAACGAACTTCTGGACGAGGTGTCCATCGACGATCTCGATGAACGCACCAGACGTCACATGGATGAAGTGACCAGGTGATCGCCTTGTTCAGGGACATGAATCGATGAGCAAACCATCAGGCGAACAATCAAGATCTGATCGAAGAGCAGAGGCCTATCTGGCCCCTGAAACACTGGCTCAGCTCTCGCCATTCGAGATGAGAGCGAGGATGATCGTCGAGGGGGTGCGAAGTGGTCTCCACCAGTCGCCCCATCAGGGAATGGCCGTCGAATTCGATCAACACCGGGGCTATGTCCCCGGAGACGATCTTCGACACCTGGATTGGAAGGTCTTCGGAAGATCAGACAGACTGACCATCAAGCAGTATCAGCAGGAGACGAATCTGGACGTGCTCCTGATGGTGGACGCCTCGGCATCGATGCGATTCGGAACAAATCCGATCAAGAAGGGCTGGGGCAGGACGGATGCCAGCGAGAGAACGGGTAGCTGGACCAAGTTCGATCATGCCGTGGCGACTTCCGTGGCGCTTTCCTGGCTGTCACTTCAACAATCCGATCGAGTCGGACTCTTCATGTTCTCCGACGGAATCGACCAGATGATCGATCGTTCGAGTGGTCAGGGCCAGTGGAGAAGAATCGTCTCCAAGCTGAACAGCAGCCCCGTCGACCACGGAACCAATCTGATCAAGACGGCCGATCAGGTTCTTGGACGGGTATCCAACCGATCCATCTTCGTGCTCCTGACGGACTTTCTGGTCGAACCGGAACAAATCCAATCGACTCTGGCCAGATTCAGGCATCAACGGCAGGATGTTCTGTGTCTGCAGATTCTCGATGATCAGGAGATCAATTTCCGATTCAACGGTGCGGAAAGCTTCGAGGGCCTGGAGTCCGATCAGAAACTGAAGGTCGATCCAAGATCCATCAGGGACGAGTACATCAAGTCCCTCAGGGAGCACGCGGATCTCATCTCGTCGACATGCAGCCAGTTCGGATTCGATCATCTGCTCATGAACTCGCATGAATCGGTCGGACCATCGCTCGGGAGGCTGCTTGCAAGAAGATCGATCTGGTTGAAACGGAACAGAGCAGGTTGACTCCGATCGCATTGATACTGGTTTCCCCATGGATGGCTGCTCTTGGAGCAGCCTGCATCTCCATTCCGATCATCATCCATCTACTCTCGAGGAGACAGAGACCACCAATCGAGTGGGCCGCCATGCAGTTCATCATCGAGGCCTGGAGGAACCAGAGGAGGAGGTTGCGTCTCCAGAATCTACTTCTGCTTCTTGTTCGATGTCTCATCCCGCTGTTGCTTGGATTCGCGCTGGCACAGCCGATTCTGAACAGTTCTACACTTCTCGGCACTTCCAACACGATCAACCACATCATCATCGACAACTCCCTGGTCTCCGGATACACCGACGAATCAGGCACATCCCCCCTTGAATCGAACATCGGTTCAGCCAAGGAGATAATCCAGGCGTCGGACGATGACGATGTGTTCAACATCATCCCCCTGGTAGCGGTCGAGACACCCAATCAGAATCCGACAGGCGATCGCGAGACCCTGTGGAACCGACTCGATCGAATCGAATCGATGCAACATCCGGCCGATGTGGAAAGGGTTCTCCGGGATATCAGTTCCGAAACGACCCTCGATTCCGATCGTGGCCACAACATCTACCTGTTGACCGAATTCCGACGAGGCACGGTTCGCATCGACAACAGCATCCAGGACATCGAATTCAACCCTGCCAGGACAACCCTTCGCCATACGAGCCCCACATCGATTCCGATAGACATTGTTCGTGTCATCGATGCCGAACCGGTGAGACGAATAACTCTGAGAGGTGGCGGCATAGAGTCGCTCGTCTCGCAGTGTGTCGTCAGATTGGAGAGAGACGGGAGCAGACCACCCTCCTCAACGACCACGATCAGGGCGATCAACCAGTCTGGAGGCGAGACGGAACGGATCGTCACCTGGGACGACGGTCAACGTGAAATGGTCGTGGACATGGTTCTTCCGGTCTCACCGGATGAACTCACGATAAGTCCGATCGTCATCTCGACAGGACCGTTTCCCTCGCAGAACTTCCATACCACGGTCGAAGTCGAGGAATCCCTGAGAGTCATCATTCTCGACAGGGACCAGGTGGATGATGAAAACAGATCAAGCGGCAGCGATCCCGGAACCTGGATGGAAAGGGCGCTCCTTCCGACACGGGACATACCAATCGATGTTCGACGAATCGATCCGGTTTCACTGTCGTTGACCGATCTCCTCGATACGGACGCCATCTTCCTGCTGCGACCCGATCTGGTCGAGAACAAGACCTGGTCTGACATCTCCCTGTTTCTCGAGGAAGGCGGGACCGTCATGATCACACCACCACGGAACAGGGAGGTACACGACTGGATCGGATCGATGAACGAGGCATTCGACCTCCAGTGGACATACCAGAGCGATACCGTTCTTCATGAAGAGGGTGTGAAGATGAACTACGTCGACACCACCGATTCGATTCTGGACGTCATTGCCCCCGAACTTCCGTCACTCACCGAACCTGTTCGCGTCACGAAGATCGTCGATGTCGATCCAGGTCTCCAGGGAACGATCCTCATCGAGGACGAGACGGGTAGACCGGTTCTGGTTTCGGAATCATCCAGGGGCATGGGCGTCCTCCTGGTCCTGACGACCGCCATGGATCTCGATTGGACCTCGCTCCCCGCCAAGCCACTGATGGTCCCACTTGTCCAGGAGTGTCTTCGTGGTGGAATACAGAGGGGACTCGCGAGGCGGACCCTGACACTGGGTGACGACGATTGGCGTGATCAGACAGATCGATCCAATGGTGATCTGACGCATTCGGACGGATCCTTCATAGCCATCGATGATCCCGAGTCGACAATCGACAAGAGTGGTTTCTGGAGTCATCGCACAGGTGTCGGGAACGATACAAGAGTGATCGCCGTGAACACCGACCCGCAGTCGGGCGACATGGACATCCAGTCGGCGGAATCGATCGAGCAGTGGCTTGGTGGAACAGGCGAGTGGACCATCCTGGAGGAGGAGGAAGAGGAGGAATCCGGTGGCAATGAACTCATCTGGTTCCTATTGGTCATGCTCGCGTTTCTTCTGGTGATCGAAAGTGTTCTCGGCAGGTTGTTCAGCCCACCCGATGAGATGGAACCGATCCGGATCGGACCCAATCAGAACCAATGATGGACTGGCTCTTCAAATTCGATTCCGTACCACAGGGTGATTCAATCTCCCTGGGGTGGATTCACCTGTGGCCGATCTGGCTGTGGACGATCACGATAATTCTCGTGGCGATCTTCTCGATCTGGTGCTATCGGAGAAACAGAGGGGACGGTCTCTGGCGTTTCATTCTCCCGATCAACAGATTCCTCATACTCATTCTGGTGGCTCTGATCATAAACGGGCCCGTCATCGAATCCATGACACAGAACAGGACACCGGATCAGATCATCCTCATGATCGACAGAAGCGGTTCGATGGAGACCAGTGATGTCGAGGACCCCCGTTCGGGAAGACTGTCGAGACACGATCATGTCATGACCATGCTCGATGGAATCGATCCCGAGCTGACCGAGATGTCGGATGACAGATCCATCAGATGGTTCGGATTCCACGGTCATGCCTATGAGAAATCGAATCAAGACAATCGGACGACACCTGAATTCAACGAGAAACCCGGTCGCAACACGAGAATCGGCTATTCGCTGGACCAGGCGCTTTCCACATCATCGGGAATACCCACCAGTGCCGTGATTCTCTTCTCGGATGGAAGATCACATGGAAACACGGATCAGCAATTCACATCGAGGATACGTTCAAGGGGTGTGCCGATCATCGTCGTTCCCGTCGGATCCGGGTCCGCTTCCGGCGACATAGGGATAAACCAGGTCGTCTCACCCCAGATAGCGTTCACCGAAGACCGGGTGCCCGTTCAGGTCTCCATCAATCGTCGTGGGTCCAGGGACAGTGGATTCGATCTGGTGCTCGTCGATCGGGAAGATGAACGCGAGTTGGATCGAATACATGTCGACGCAGGTGAGGAATCGACGATCGAACGGACGCTTCTCGGTATCCCGGATGAGAAGGGTTCCGTCACATGGAGAGTCGTCATAGAACCGGAGGGTGATGATCTGGTTGTCGACAACAACTCCACCGACATCGACATCAATCTTCTACAGGAACCTCTTCGAGTGCTCTACGTGGAGGGTGTTCCCAGATGGGAATACAGATATCTCAAGAACCTGCTGCTGAGAGAGGACTCCATCGAGAGCTCGATCATGCTTCTTTCCGCGGACAGGTCATTCGCCCAGGAGGGTGACAGGCCCATCTCACGACTTCCAGTCACCGCCGGGGAATTCGACGATTTCGATGTGGTGATAATCGGCGACGTCCCCGCGGGCGTCATGTCACCGGATCAACACCATCTTCTCCAGGAGTCCGTTGCATCGGGCGGCACCGGCGTGCTCTGGATCGGTGGTGAGGAATCGACTCCCCGTACCTGGGGTGAATCGAACTCGGCATCCCTGCTTCCGTTCACCCAGCCATTCGATCTACCGGCCATCGGATCCCCGATACAGATGAAGCCGACGGAGGAAGCCGAACGAATCGGTGTTCTTCGGCTTGATGATGGCGACACATCCAGTTGGCCTGCCGCATTGACCGACGAGAAGAACGACTGGTCGAAGATCCAATGGTCACAGTGGATTCCGAAGGAGAGACTCAAGCCGACCTCGAGCGTCCTCGCTGAAACGGTTCGCTTCAAGGACAACGATGAGAACATACCGATCGTCATCGATTCGAGATACGGTCTCGGTAGAAGCATCTACGTCGCGACCGACGACATCTGGAGGTGGCGATACGGAAGAGGTGAACGACTCGGAGAACAGTTCTGGATCCAGTTGATCCGGCTCCTGGGGAGATCCTCGTTGTCCGGAAACGAGTCGACCGCGGAATTCACACCATCGAGAAGGCAGGTACCGGCCGGGCAGGTTGTTCGACTGAAGCTGAGAATCATGGATGAATCGTTGATCTCCGTTCTCGACGATTCGATGATCGTCTCCATAGACGATGTGAATGGAAGGCGGGTCTCGGAGACGGTCATTCAACGTGACAGATCGGATCCGGACACATGGAACGGAAGCTGGATAACGACCGAACCCGGGGAATTCGAGTTCCATGTCGTCTCCGACGGACTGGACATGCGAACAGACATAAGAGTCGAGGACTCGTCGATGGAATTCAGGAATCCAGAGGTGGACCACGAATCACTCGAGCAACTGGCCAGAATCACGAACGGTCATGTCGTTGAAACCGGAAACATCGATCGAATCTTCGATCTCATACCCGACAGATCGATCACCGAGATCGACACACAGCGGACGACACTCTGGGATGCACCCTTCATCTTCGTTCTGATGATGGGCCTGCTGCTTCTCGAATGGATCGGTCGACGATTGCACAGGATGGCGTGATTACGGAACCAGATGAACGATTAATGCCATTTCATCCGGTTTGCGATTGGATTCACCATCGAATGATGGTGAGAATGAAGGATAGATGAAGGAAGTAGTCAGACAACTCGACAACACGATCACGAGGGCCCGACGGCTCCTGGTGGCACGTCGTGTAACAACGACGCTGGCGCTCCTGCTGCTGTCCATACTTCTCCTCGTGCTCATCGACTGGTTCATGAGACTGGGGTTCGAGATTCGTCTGATCACATTCATCGGTCTATGCACCGGAACCCTCCTGCTGGTGGTTCTCTGGATCACGCCTTCAACGAGATTCAGACCGACAAGACGTACGATTGCGCTCAGGCTCGAGGAACATGTTCCGGAACTTCGAGGTCGTCTGGCTTCGGGTGTTGAATTCGAAACGAGCGGAGTCGCCGACACGAATCAACTGGCGGCCGCCTCGATGGCCGAGACCGGTCTGAGAATGCGAACGGTATCAACAGGTTCGATGATCGATGTCAGACCCACCATCAGATCCTCATCGACCTGCCTGGCGATCGTGCTTCTGGTTGGATTCATCTTCATCATCCAACCCTCCACCGCCAACATCGGTGCACAAAGGATCCTGACTCCCTGGACCGACACCCTGTGGCCACCGAGAACCGCCGTCATCTCCCGTATGGATTCGATCATTCCACCCCATGGTGTCCACGGAAAGAGCATCCCCCTCGTCCTGAGGGCTGAAAACCTCACACCCGGCGATGAGGAGGGAACAATCGAAGCCTCCTATCGATTCTCCGAGGATGGAATCGTCTCCGATTGGAGGACGGTTGTCCTGACCCATCAGAAGGATGGAATACACGAGCGGGTCATATCCGTCGATGGTGATCTTCTGGAACTGGTATTCCGGACATCGGATGCCCGGACCACGATTGATCGATTCGACATCCTCGAGGTTCCCCGCATCGAATCGATCAGTCTGGACATCACCCCACCTCCCCATGCCAGATCATGGATCGATGACCGTGTCGTTCAGCCGGTTAATCGATCGTCCGGAATCGAAGTGGTCAAGAATCCCGTCATGCAGGGTTCACAACTCGCTCTCAACATCGAATTGAACCGGTCGATGGAGATACCATCCGACCCCGATCTGAAGCACACATGGCTCAACAGGACACTGGGCCTGAACCACAACGCATCGTATTTCAAGCTGGATACCGATGAAACCGATCCTGGTTCATTGAGCATCCGCTGGAAAGCGGATCAGACCGAACGGATGCTGATAACACTGATCGATGAATACGGACTGCAGAGTGATGTCCCCGTATCGGCACACATCGTCGTCGTGCCCGATCCCACACCCGATGTCGTCCTCCTCAGACCCGAACGTGATCTGGATGTCCTCCCGACGGCGACCATCCCGTTGAACGTCAAGGCCGTGGACAACCTTCCCCTGCGATCGATGGGCATCGAGATAGCTCGAGAATCGAATCAGATCGTGAAGTCCGACATCCGCGAGAACGATATAGAGGACGGTCGCTTCGAAACCGAATTCAATCTCTCCGAATCGGGAATCGTCGAAGGCGATGTCCTGCGAATCGACGGCATGGCGGTCGACCAGTGGACCGATGAAACCGGTGCAACACGCGAGACGAGATCTCGATCCCGGATCATCCGTGTCGTCACCGAACCCGAATTCCTCTCCCAGATGAGGAATGAGATGTCGCTCATCGAGCAACGTTCAATCGATCTCGAGAAAAGACAGTCGGATATCCGACAGTCATTCCGGGAACTCGTCGAATCCATGCAGTCCAACGGCACATCCTTCGAGGACATCGGATCGGATCAGGCTTCCGAGGGCGACTTGAACTCGATTCGATCACTCGAGAAGCAGCAATCGGACATGACACGTCTCATGAACGATCAGATCGAATCCACACGTTCGATCCAGGAGTGGTTGGAATCGAACGGTCTAGCGGACGAGACGATGGAGACCGTCCTGGATCAGGTATCGGAATCGCTTCAGGATGGTGTCGAATCATCAGCCCAGGCACTTCAATCGATGGAGAATCTGAGATCAGACGAACCATCGAACGACGGAGGTCCTGATGATCAGGAATCACAGACCACGTCCGATGTCCTGGAAACCCAATCGGATGTCCAGGAGGCTTTGCAGGATGTCGTGCGAGCACTCTCTGAAGACCAGGATTCATGGTTGATAACACGCCAGCTGGACAGAATCAGATCCGATCAGCAGATCCTGCAGTCCGAGACGAGACGTCTCTCGAGGGAATTGAACGGACGGGAAATAGGCGAGTCCGATCAGCAACTGCAATCATCCATCCAGGATGCCGCCAGAAGACAACAATCGCTTCTGTCCGATCTCACTGAACTTGCGGAGGAGCTCGAGGATCAGGCCCAGAACATCGCTTCCGTGGATCCAGCGGCTTCCGAGACGCTGAAGGACGTCATGGAGGAAGCCAGGGAATCGGATATCGAGTCGGCCATGGCCGAGGCATCCAGTCAGATACAGGATGGTCGAATGCAGATGGCCGACGCCTCACAGGAACAGGCTCTTGAAGCGCTCGATCGAATGAAGGAATCGATGACTCCGGATGCAAGGGATCGGATATCGGATCTTCTCAGAAGACTCTCCGATCTCGAGGATTCGATCCAGAGGCTCGTCGATGTCCAGACCTATGAACTCGAGATGCTGGAACAATCCGAGGCCGACTCGAACTTCGATTCCAGGGATGTCGCCATGATCGATCTACGAAACAAGACGATCTCGACCACATCCGGAATCGGCCAGGGAACCCAGGAGGAGAAGTCGATAGCCAGAAGGCTTGTGAAGGCATCGGATGCCCAGGCGAACGCCATCGGACTTCTCCGTTCCACTCCGATCGATTCCAGTGGCGTCCGACTTCAGGAGGAGACGTCCCTGCAGCAACTCGTCGAGGCGATGCAGGATGTCGATGACCTCCAGACCAGGAGCGAGGAGGAGATGGTCGAGGCGGAGCGTGTCGAACTGGCCCAGCTGTATCGAGAGATGTCGGAATCACAACTGGATATCAGAGCAAGATCGGTTGATCTGCTGGATTCGGATCGAAGTGCTCGACGCATACGACATGAATCACGAAGACTCGGACTGGAGCAGAGGACACTCACCGAACGATCGCAGGAGGTGAGGTCGAACAACCCGGAGATCGATGAAAGACCCATCTTCATTCTCATGCATGAACGGATCACAAGGATATCCAACGAGGTATCCGAGGATCTCACCGGTGCCGATGTGGATGATTCCACGCTTTCCGATCAGGCCAGGTTGGCTCGCGACTATCTGGCTATGGCAGATTCACTCGAGAACGAAACCACCGAAGAGGATGAATTCGAGAGACGGACATCATCCACCCAGAGTGAACAACAAGGGGAATCCTCCCAGGATTCCGGACAGGATCAGATCCTGCCACCCATCGCGGAACTCAGGCTTCTCCGATCCCTGCAGCTCGAACTGATGGAGTCGACACGTCTGATGGACGGCAATGCGACCATCGACATCGAACAGAGAGAGGGTGAGTTCAGAAGACTCTCCGAGCTCCAGTCCGAACTGGCTGATCTCGGTCAGGAGATGTTCGATCGGCACACGAACGAATCCGTTCCCAACGATCTCTCGAGCGAGCTACCAACACCTCCATCCGCGTGGTTCGAAGAGAATCCGGAGACAACCGAATCGCGAACAGATTCATCAAGGGACTCCAGTGATCTCAGATCACTTGATGATCTCCTTGGTCTTGATGTCCAGACGAGTTCGGTCGATCCGACACCCCTTCCCGCCAACCACGATCCACTCGAGGCAATCATCGATGAGATGCAGCGAGCCTCGATACTCATCGGACAGGATCTGAATCCAGGTCCACCCACACAGAGGCTCCAACAGGACATCATCAGACGAATCGACAGCTTGATAGATCAGGCACAGCAACAACAATCCAGTCAACAATCGAGTCGATCCTCAAGCCAGCAGTCGCAGAGTGAGGAGGAGTCGGATGAGCAGCAGCAGATGAACCAGCAGCAGTCGAAGGGGCAAAGCCAGCCTGTTCCACAACCCGATTCGGTTTCAGGCGACTCCGATCCGGGTTCCATGGATTCGATGGATCCAAGACTCGGCGGTGCACTCGATGAAACCGACAGGGAATGGGGAACACTCCCCGCCAGAATCCGGGAGCTGCTCCAGCAGGGTCGCCAGGACACCTATTCGAATGTCTATGAGAAACTGACCGGCGAGTATTATCGAAGGATCGCCGAACAGGAAGGTGGTTCCTAGAGATATGCGTCGTTTCATGATGATGTGTCTGATTCCATACCTCCTCTGCATGGTCGTTCATGCCCAGGAGATCTCCGATGAACAATCATCGGTCAAGGTCGTTTCCGAGCAGGATGTCCCAGACTATCTTGCCCCACAGAACCAACATCCAGAAGGGGCGGAGAACGCCCCCGCTGAAAACGAACTTGACGACCTTCTTCTCTACAGGACAAAGCAGGGTCTCGAATACCTCGCCAATCAACAGGCTGAAAACGGCTCGTTCGGGAAAGGTCGCTTCTCAAACCATGTCGCCATCACCGCCATCGCTGGTCTTGCATTCATGGCCGACGGTCATGTACCCGGCAGGGGTCGGTATGGCGATCGGGTTCAGCGTGCCGTCGAATTCATCCTGGACAGTTCACAGGAATCGGGATTGATCGCCGCGGATACCGTTCACGGTCCCATGTATGGGCATGGTTTCGCCACCTTGTTCCTGGGAGAGATCTACGGCATGTCGGAAACGGACGACAAGGTCCGTGAGGTTCTTGAAAAAGCGGTCGATCTGATCGTGAGAACCCAGAACAGACAGGGTGGATGGAGATATCAACCTGTTCCCGTCGATGCCGACGTCTCGGTCACGATCTGCGAGGTCATGGCCTTGCGAAGTGCGCGCAATGCGGGCATAAAGGTTCCCCGATCAACGATCGATCGAGCGGTTCGATACGTGCGCCAGTGCCAGAATCAGGACGGTGGTTTCCGATACATGATCCGAATGGGAACATCGGCATGGCCAAGAACAGCCGCCGGAGTGGCCGCTCTCTTCTACGCCGGTATCTACGACGATGATTCCATCAACCAGGGACTCGGCTATCTCATTCGGACAGCCATGCCCGGTCGCAATCGCATTCAACAATCCCACTACTACTACGGTCAGTACTACGCGACCCAGGCCATGTATCTGGCAGGTGGAAACTGGTGGAGATCCTGGTGGGGTGCCGTGCGCGAGGACCTCATGCAGAGACAATCCGGAAATGGCGGCTGGTTGGACAACCAGATCGGCGGCGCCTATTCGACGGGCATGGCGTTGATCATCCTCCAGATGCCCAAGAGGTATCTCCCGATCTTCCAACGATGACGATATTCGCCACTCATATCCTGATTCTCCTTGCTGGTATCCAGGGTTTTCAGCCATCCATCACACAGGGCGATCTCCCCACATTCCAGGTTGTTCTCGAGAGGGAGTCGCCAAGGCAGGTGCATCTGGGAACGATCGGACCATCCGGTGCGGATTTCCTCGACACGAAAGAGGGTTGGTTCGACGTTCCATCAGGGGAATGTCTCGCCATCATCCGTGATGACTCCTGGAGACCACGTCCTTCCAGGATGCGCGTGATCGCAACCGACGGACAGGTGTTTCCCGGTTCGTTCATCGGTGGAGATCAGGATTCCATAACCATCCGTCATCCGTGGATGGACGAGATGAGGATTCCACTCGACGACATCAAGCGAGTCGAATTCAGACCGTCGCGTTCCATCATCACCAGTGATGATCAGGATCACGTTCTTCTGACGAATGGCGACGTCGTCACCGGCTTCATCGAAT
The DNA here is from genome assembly GCA_002364555.1 of Phycisphaerales bacterium UBA3158. Taxonomy (GTDB): domain Bacteria; phylum Planctomycetota; class Phycisphaerae; order Phycisphaerales; family SM1A02; genus UBA1668. The sequence continues at coordinate 15,719 of DEYM01000084.1, forward strand.
CGATCGAGGATCCGATCACCATCGAGGTCGCCCGGGACGACATGGAGACGTTCGAGATCCCACTTGAACGGATAGCCGAATTGAGACTTGCCGGGGAATCGGTTCCTCCGGAATGGCCGCGTGCATGGTTCGTCGACGGACTTCAAGTGAGCGTTCCGTCGATTCGGATCGATGAAACAGGTCAGGTGAAAATGGCACCCCATGAATTCATGACCGGCGGGTATGGACGACTTCCGGGTATCGATGAAACGGTGGCCATCGTCATGGATGGTGAACGCTTCACCCCACTTCCTGCTGTCGATGTCGAAACCGTCTCGATCGATCCTGTTCGCAGGGTCAACCCGGATCCAGAGAGATTGGATGTGATGAGGGTGTTCGATCTATCCGATCTTCGAATGTCGGGTCCGGTCCAGCACGAGTTCAGCGTCAAGCGGGGATTCAATCGTTTCCGGACTGTTCTGGAACGTCCACGGAACAGCGACAACTGGTCATCACCCGATGTCGAGATCAAGGCGGATGATCAGATCGTCTGGAGTGGACGTGTCGACGGACGATTACCCCTCGACATCGAGTTGCCCGATAGCTGCACATCGCTTGTGGTGAGGATCGCCTGCGGGGAACACGGTCCCATCCATTGTGGAGTGGTCTTCAGGCATCCCGTCCTGTCGATCCAGTCATCCGTTGGAGATGCGAGCCAGCTTCTCGAGTGACGCCATCGCGTTTCCCCCATCGATCGAACGCGCGGCAACCTGAACACCCTGCTTCATGTCCTCGACGCGATCACAGGCCAGCAGTGCCGCTGCGGCATTCAACAACGTCATGTCTCGAGCCGGGCCCTGCTCACGTCCATCGATGACGGATTTCATCATCTCCGTCGCATGATCGAGATCCCGAGCCGTCACCAGATCGATGCCGACCGTCTCGAGACCGACATCCTCCGGTGAAATGCGCCAACTCGAGACATCACCATCCCTGACTTCGAAGACCGTGGATGGTGCCGAAATGGAGAGCTCGTCCAGCCCATCATCGGAGTGGACGATCAAGGCACGTCTGGTGCCCAGATGATTCAGGGCTTCAGCGACAGGTTTCTGATACCGACCATCCCACACACCCATCAACTGCCTTCCGGCATTCGCCGGATTGGTAAGGGGTCCGAGTAGATTGAATATGGTCGGAACCCCCATGGCTTTCCGAACAGGCATGACGTGTCTGGTGGCTGGATGATGGTGGATCGCGAAACAGAAGCAGATGCCTGCCTGTTCAAGGCAGCGTGCCTGTGTTTCGGGTCCGGCTTCCACATTGATGCCGATTGATTGAAGGGCCTCGGCCGAACCACGACCGGTTCGAGATCGATTCCCATGCTTGGCGACATTGACTCCCGCACCTGCTGCGACCAGGGCGGCAGCCGTCGAGACGTTGAATGTCTTGGGCGCTCCTCCGGTACCAGCGGTATCCAGGATCTCATCGGCGGGAAGATCGGACTCCACCCTGGTCACATGACGTCGCATGACTCTGGCAGCACCCTCCAGCTCATCGGGCGTCGGTAGTCTCGTCGCCAACAGGGCCAGGAGCGCCCCCATCTCACCATGGTGGACTTCCCCGGTCATCATGGCTTCAAAGGCGCTGGTCGTCTCATCGACGGTCAGGGTCCGACCATCCAGCAGTGTCCCGAGGAACGGGGTCAGATCAGCTCCAGCGGAGCCTTGGGCGAATTCAGGTGGTTGTTTTCTGTGTTCTGTCATGGCACGTCGGGTTCCAGCCTGTGGTACAACGCGGCACCACGGGAGCTTGTTCATGTTCTTGGCCGAATCCTACCTTCATACGCTTGATCCGTACGTCATACAGTTGACCGATGGCGGCTTTGGCATCCGTTGGTACGGATTGGCCTATGTAGCGGGTTTCCTGATCGCCTGGTCACTCATCAAATGGCTGGCCAACACAGGCAGGTCCATTGTCCCCCCATCGAGGGTGGCGGATCTGATGATCTATGCCATTGTCGGGGTTCTGGTGGGTGGCCGTCTCGGATATGCGGCCTTCTACGATCCATCACTCTTCACCGATGCCGCCAGAAACATGGATGGCCAGGTCGTACCACCCTGGTGGGCCCTGTTGGCCATCAACCAAGGGGGGATGGCCAGCCATGGTGGAATGATCGGCGTTCTGGCAGCCATGTTGATCTTCATGATCCGACACAAGCTCGTTCCAGCAATCCATGCCGCCGATCTCATCGCCTTTGTCGCACCACCGGGACTCTTCCTTGGTCGAATGGCCAACTTCATCAACGGTGAGCTCTGGGGTCATCCCATTGCCGATCAGGACAATCCCGCCTGGTGGAGTGTGAAGTATCCAGAGGAAATATATTTCGGGGAGACCAACCTCGAGCAGTTGCGTGGTGTCATTCCTGGAGATCAGACCTTTCTGCCTGGAGTCGTCGAATCACTGCGAGCCGGAGATCCCGTCGTCACCGAAGTGGTCGTTCCCCAATTGACGGCGTACTACCCGTCCCAGCTTTTCCAGGCACTGGCGGATGGCCCGATTCTGTTCCTGGTTCTCATTGCCGTGTGGTGGGTTCCGAGGAAGGGTGGTGTCCTGACAGGCACATTCCTGATCGCCTATGGACTCCTGAGAATAATGACCGAGATGTTCCGTCAACCCGATGAAGGGGTATCCCTGCTGATGGGACTCAGCCGTGGTCAGTTTCTCAGTGTGTTCATGATCGTTGCGGGCATGCTTCTTCTGCTGATCGCATCGAAATCAAGAAGTCAGAAGCTCGGTGGTCTCGGATGTCCACCGATCGGTCCCCAATCAACGGTTTCCTAAACCGAAGGTCGGAGGTTCGAATCCTCCCGCGAGCGTTTCACTTGTTGCATAGGGTTTTTCGACAGTTTCGACTGTCTTGAGAACCACCCAAATCCACATATCACCCCTATGATTCGTTCCATGCCAGGCTATCGCATATTGACTGATGCTCCCACGCTGAACTCATACCTACGGCAGCCGAAAGTATGGGTACAGCTTGCGATTGCCACTCTCGCGCCATGTACCATGATGGTCCTTATTGCCGTGATCTCGAAACACTCGGGTCCGGAAGATCTTTTCAGGGACAGTGTGTACAACGCCATCATCACAGTCGTCGCTGCCGTAAGCAGCTTTGCCTGGCTGCGCATCTACCTTGCCAAACGACCCGGCTTCATCTGCAGGACATGTGGCTATGACCTACAAGGAAGTGATGGACCGGAGTTGGCTTGCCCAGAATGTGGAGGAAAAGAACACTGCAGCGAAGTGCCTGCGTGGGGGGCATCCGCTTCGCGATATTGGCTCCTCGTCCCCGGCATTCTTCTCCTACTTGGTGCAGTGGCGTTTCTTCTGCTGACTCTGCTTACGTCTATGCTCCATGTCGCTTTCTTGCCGCCGGGTTGATTGGACGCGTGGGACGTCAAGATCAAATCAATGCCTCGTTCTAGAAACCATTGAATTTGGTCTGGAGTCGTGGTCAGCTTCCGAGTGTCGTCATGATGATCGTGGGAATCGTTCTTCTACTGATCGCATCGAGATCGAAAGGATCCAGGCTCGGTGGTCTCGAGTGTCCACGGATCACGAATCAACCATCGACATCCTGATTCCGAACAGGTTTCTGGAATATCAGGACATGCTGCTGTGGAAGATCATCCATGGTCTTGATCCAGTCGAATCCAGCCGCTTCGAATTCAATCAAGGCCTGTGACTCCGACATCTTGTGATGAGGCTTGATGAGGACATCCGGATCCTCCGCACGGTATTCAACAAGAACGATCCGGCCACCTGGCTTGAGCGCCCTCATCAACGATCGCTTCATCTCCCAGGGGTGCGAAAACTCGTGGTAGGCATCCACGAACAGAACGACGTCGACCGTATTCGGTGGAATCTTCACATCCGTGATCGTTCCGAGAACCGTCTCGACATTCGAGATTCCAAGCTCCTTGGCACTCTTCTCGAGGATCGCGTTCATCTCGGGTTGGATATCGACCGCAACCACACGTCCATCCGGAACCCGAGGTGCCATTCTCAGGCTGAAGTAGCCGGTGCCTGAACCGATGTCGGCGATCACCTCATCGGGCTCGAGGGACATCATCTCGACGAGCAGATCCGTCCGCTCCTCCTGCTCCCTCTTCGATCGTTCCAGCCAACCGGCTCCAAGGTGCCCCATCACCTGGGAGATCTGTCGCCCCATGTACACCTTTCCGATCCCGTCGTACGCAGGCCTCGTCTTCGAATAGAGGGAAGAGGTGTCGACGAGTTCCAGAGGATCGCCATTCCCCAGATCCGCATTCACCAGGACGAGCGTCAACCTGTCTCCGGTCGACGACTGCCTTGCCAGGAAACCATCCTCCGAAACCGGAAGATCAAACCGCTCATGGGATTCGATTCGGGAACCACTCGAGACCATCTTCGTCAGATAGGCCCGTAGCTGA
>DEYM01000084.1:20598-21911 GCA_002364555.1 Phycisphaerales bacterium UBA3158
GCACACCGACATCGACAGCAGCACCATCTTCAATCCCGTCATGTTCGACATGTCTGTGACCATTCTGCAGCAAGGGTTTCGAGAACGTGCTTCATGTTCAATCCACGTTGGAGCTGGTCCTCCGCATCCCCGATGCGATTGGCCAGCTCCCAGAGTCGGCGACCGGATTCGACATCTCCGGGAGCGGTATTGGCGAGCCTGGTCCGGACATGCATGCCCAGAAGCCTCAGGATCAACGACAAGGCCTGCTTGTTGGCCACATCCTTGCTCGCCTTCTTGTTCTGCTTGACCACCTGATCGGCCCTGGCCGAGATGAACTCGGTCACGACAACACCGAACTCCTTCTGCCAATCACCGGAATTCAGCGATTCGATGACGGGCTCGAGATCGGATGCGCATCGGATCAGATTGCTTTCCTTCGCAAGAAGCGCCATCCCAGGCGCCCCTTCCGACCAGTCGAGCAACCAGTCGACATCGTCTCCACCATCGATGTTCTCGTCGAGCCATCGCCTCATGTCATCATCTGGAAGAGGTCCGAACCTCACATGATCACAACGGCTTCTGACCGTCGGAAGCAACCGTTCGGGCCTCGATGTGACAAGGATGATCCAGGTATCGCGAGGAGGTTCCTCGAGCGTCTTGAGTATCGAGTTCTGGCCATTGTTGTCCATGAGTTCGGATTCATCGATGATGAACACCTTGCCGTTTCCCAGAACACTCTTCCGATAGGCCGGCGCTTCGTGCATGGCACCATCGGACGTATGTCCACCGATGATCCGCTCACGAAGAAGGTCAAGCGGCACATTCATCTGCTTTCGGTCCCGGAGACTCCTTGTCCGGGCGTGGACCGAATCCTCCTTGTGAACGACATGTAGATCCGGATGATTTCCAGCGGACAGCTTCTCACCTTCAGGTGATACCACTGCGGTTCCGCCATTACCCAGATCACCAGCACCTGCCTGTGGATCCAGAAGTACACGTGCGAACTCACTGGCAACGAGACACTTTCCGATACCCGGAGGTCCCGAGAAGATCCAGGCATGATGGAGTCTGCCCGATTCAAGGGCTGATCGAAGGGTATCAAGAGCAGCATGATGTCCAATGACTGGTTTCATGATGCGCGAGGATACCTCCACAACAGGCCTTCGTGTCGGGCTGCTGCCAATCCGTCTTTACACAGGGAACCCCACCAGGCTCGAACTAGCTTTCTTGAATGCGGAAAAACCCTCGATCAAGGAATCCACTGTTCATCAAGCTTTCACTGTTGATTCTCTCCGGAACCATTCTGGGACGTGTCGGCGCACCCTGGTGGT
>DEYM01000084.1:22307-23068 GCA_002364555.1 Phycisphaerales bacterium UBA3158
CACCATCGAATTCTGGTTTCCCTGGGTTTCCTGCTTTGTATATCAACATGGAGCGCCATCCACAGGCAGACATTGGAATCCGATGATCTGATGTTGTTCACCGGCTATGACAACGATCCTGTTCTGGTTCATCTCGAGGGACGAATCATCGACATTCAAGGCAGGAGAATCGATCTGGATACGACATTCTCTCATCAGGATGTCAGGACAAGCACCACTGGCCGGGTAGTCATCCTCTTGCCATACGGAAACAAGTTGCTTGGACAAGGTGACCTGATCACCGTCAAGGGCTGGCTTCATGGAATACGAAGACATGAAGCAGGTGAGCCGGACTGGAGATCGATCGCCATTGATGGAGATTATCGTGGTTGGATGAGAGTGAAATCCATGGACCTGATCCGGATCAAGCTCGTCAACGAACCATGGGTGTGGAATGCGTTGAAGTCCCATGCCCGAACTCGACTTCTCTCCTCCCCGATTCCCCCGGTGGGTGATCAAAGGACACTCCTGGGCGGTCTCCTTCTGGGCATGAGAGGACCATCCTGGAACGAGGTCTCTCGACCATTCAGGAAAACAGGCGTTTCACACCTGCTTGCCATCTCGGGTCTTCATGTGAGTCTTGTTCTTCTTCTGATCATGCCGTTGATAAGAATCGGAGGTGGCCACAAGCGATGGCATTCGATCGTAGCCATGCTGGTGCTCGTCATATATCTGTCGATCATCGAGACGAGAACACCCGTCATCAGAGCGGGGATCATGAG
>DEYM01000084.1:23500-30047 GCA_002364555.1 Phycisphaerales bacterium UBA3158
GATCCACGGATCGTTTCCCAGATATCCTTCCAGCTGAGCTTCGGTGTGGTGTCGGCTCTGGTGTTCCTGTCTCCACATGTCCAACAAAGAGTCTTTCCAGGGCGTTTCGACACGAGGACGACTCCGTTGAGCCTGTTCACGAAATGGGTGCGATCGGCGCTGGTCGTATCAACCGTCGCCTGGCTGATATCCCTCCCCGCCACCATCTACAGTTTCGGGCAGATCTCATTCCTGGCCGTACCGATGACATTGATCATGACTCCCATTGTCTGTCTCATCCTGTTCACGGCCTCGTTGAGGCTCTTGCTTGGCTGGATGGAGATCGTGGATCAGGTGACCGGTCATCTCCTGATGGCTCAGATCGATCTTCTCCAGTACACAACACAGGTGATGGCTGGAATCGAATTCCTCTCGATGGAAGATGTCCACACCGACCCGGCCTGGGCACTGCTTGCGACGATATGGGTATCCGCATGGTGCCTGATCGAACGTCGAAGAATCCTGCTTCTACCCTCATTCACCATGTTGTTCGGATGGATACTCATTGCCAATCAATCAGGATGAACGATCTGCCGAGTGCTACTATTGATGGGTCAACCAGCCAGGAGAAGACCAATGCGCCTGACGGCTCGAATTCTGATGTCACTGATGATCACCCCCCTGCTTGCCGCCGATCAGGAAGCGGCATCGGAACCGGTGGAGCCCAGTCTTCCAACCATCCGAATGGAGCCGGTACTCGGTGGACAGGTGTTCAAGGCGCCTGTTCAGGTCCTTCCCACACCATCATCCGAGCCTGAACTGGCCATGGTCGAACAACGTGGTCGGGTGATCGCCGTCGCCCTCGAGACCGGATCCGGGAAACGGACCATTCTCGACATGCGCGACAAGGTTCGAATGACCCAGTCCGAGGAAGGTCTGCTCTCGATTGCCTACGACCCGGATCAATCGGAACATCCACATGTCTATCTCTACTACACGGCCTCCAAGCCTCGAAGAACGGTTCTTTCCCGAATGAACGTCGCATCCGACGGAACCATCGACAAGTCGAGTGAACAGACGATTCTCGAAGTAGATCAACCGTATTGGAATCACAACGGTGGAACCGTCCTCTTCGGACCAGATGGCATGCTCTACCTGAGCATCGGCGATGGTGGTGCTGCGAACGACCCGAAGAATCACAGCCAGAATCTCGGAAATCTCCTGGGAACCATCATCCGCATAGACGTCCATTCGGAGAGCAGCCCCTATTCGATTCCACAGGACAACCCGTTCATCGCCACCGACGGTGCCCGTCCGGAGATCTGGGCCTATGGACTCAGAAACGTCTGGCGCATGCACTTCGACTCCAAGACAGGCGATCTCTGGGCCGGCGATGTCGGCCAGAACAAATGGGAGGAGGTCGATCTCATCGAGAAGGGTGGCAACTACGGGTGGAGACTTCGTGAAGGCAAGCACGACTTCAACAAACCCGAGGGTTCCAACGTCGACGTGATCGATCCGATCGTCGAATATCCACGGACAGCAGGAGGTTCGATCACGGGAGGTTTCGTCTACAGAGGCGATGACATTCCCGGTCTCGACGGTGCCTACGTGTTTTCAGACTACATGTCGGGACGTGTATGGGGCACCGTGATCCAACCGGATGGCGAACCCTTCACACGCGAGATCTACAAGGGGAAGCCGATGGCCATCAGTTCGTTCGGGGAAGGAACCGATGGCGAACTCTACATCTGCGGTTTCAGCACACCCTACGATTCAAAGGGTCGCATCTATCGAATCACCAGCATGTCTACGGACTGATCCCCGACTACTCGCCATTGACGGCGATATCGACGACCTGTTCGATGATGAGCTTGTCTCCGAGTTTCCAACGGGGAATCAACTTGCCATCGACCACGATCGCCGGGAACGATCGCATGCCCCAGCTCTTCGATCTGAGCACATCGGTCTGGACCAGGGCATCGATCTCCTGGGAATCCATCGTTTCCATGAGTTGATCCCGATCCATCCCCATACGGACACCGGCTGCGATGATCTCGGGCTGGGTGACCTGTTGACCTGCATTCATGAGGTATTCCATCATGGCCCAGTAGGCTTCCTTGCCTCCGAGCTTGGCGGATGCCTTGACCGCCTTGGCGGCCATGCACCCACTCGGGAACAATTCCCTGAATCTGTCGAGAACCCGTGCATTGCAATCCGGATTCTTCGGACTGGCCATGATGTCGTAGCTGATCTGACCCGGGTACTTGTCCATCAGTTTTCGAATACGTTCATCCACCGCCTTGAGTCCCTCGTCGGTGTAGTCGGAGAAGACGAGGATCTTGTGTGGTGCGCTGGCGATTCCCATGCTCAGACCCGATTTGTCCGGGGTCCTTCTCACCACACCGGTCCTCCAGTCGTCGATGTACTTCTGTTCGGTATTGGGTGGAGCCTTGAGTGATCCGTCATTCCGACCATCGGCGATCGCCCTGGCCAGTTGATCGACCGTCGATGAAAGATCCACAGGGTTCTGCCACCACTTCAACTGAACCCCGTTGATGAAGATCATCGGAGTGAAGTACACACCAAGCTGTCCACCGATCTTGATGTCCTCCTGGAGGATCGCATCGACCACGGGTCCGATCATGACCTGTTGGAAGGTCTGCGGATCGAAGCCGAGCTGCTGGACGAGTACCGGGAATTCATCAACGGTGAAACTGCCCTTGACCTCGAACAGAAGACGATGGGCATTCCAGAAGGCCTCTTCTCCACCGAGGATTCCAGCGGTTTCAGCGAACTTGGATGCCCAGCAGGCATTGCCATGGATCGTCCGGGTGACATACGGGTTGCAGTCGGTGTTGAAGGGAAAATGCCGAATACTCAGGGATACGTCATCGCGATTATCCAGTATCTCCGAGACGATGCCTTCGTATCGGTTGCAGTCGGGGCACTGATAGTCACCAACCATCACGATCTGGACAGGTGCGTCCTGGGGTCCGAGGAGATACCGACCACCGAACTCATCGGGATTCTTCACAGCGGTCAGTGGTGCTTCGAAAACGCCACCTTCATCCACCTTCGCATCCTCAGCAAGCGGATCGGTGACACCACCAAGGGTGGCCTTGACGATCTCATCGATATTGGCCTGTTCAGCAGCCACCCGCTGGACACCGTCGATCGAATCGACCTGCATCTGACCAACAAAGAGTCCGACAGTCAGAAGTACGAAGCTGCAGATGAATGTCCAGAGAGCAGTCATGGATGAACCTTCCATTTTTTCAGTTGTGTCGGAGTCCTTCGAGTACTCCAGAATAATCCAGAACGCGATGTTCGCCAGATGCGCTGTGATGCAATACGGGCAAAGCTTCCATTCGACCAGAATGACGATCATGAACACGACCGACATGATCACACCCAGTCGGGCGATGAGCACGAGGCTCGCGGAGACCTTCGGCCAACACGCCGTCCAGGCCATCATCATGGAGATGAAGAACGTGAAACCGACGTATGAAGTCGGCCAACCGGTACCAGGCACGCTGCCGAAGAAACCACGGGAGAGATCTCCACAGGCGCTCTGCTCACCACAGCCCGGCAGCGATACACCAGCGACCCCCATCTCCTTCATGAGAAGAAGGCACGAGGCGCCGGCGGCGACGATCAGGAACACGAGTCCGAAGAACCAACGTATCCCATCAGCTTTGTGCGAGTCTTGTTGCATCATGCCCTTCATCGATTCGGTGCATCCGGTGAATCCCCGGTAGGGAACGCTTGATTCTATGTTTCATTGCTGCCGAGTATCCAGATGGCCGGGAACAGCTCTTTTTCTACATCCTCTCGGGGGATCCGATGCCCAGAAGACCGAGTCCATCGGACAGCACCCGTCTTGTGAGACCACTGATGCGAAGACGTGATCGCTTCAGGGCATCATCCTCCGCCTTGAGTACGGGACAGGCCTGATAGAAGCTGTTGAAGGCATCAGCCACCTCGTGGAGATAGCCGCAGAGTCGATGGGGCTCGAGTGTCCGGGCCACATCCTCGACCACACTTCCATACTTCAGGAGAACAAGGGCAAGCTGTCGTTCGGTCGGATCGTCGAGCTTGAGAGACGCTTGTTCGATATTCGATTCGCCGGCCTTGTGGATCATCGAGCAGACGCGTGCATGGGCATACTGGAGATAGGGACCGGTATCACCCTCGAACGTGATCATCCGATCCATGTCGAAGACATAGTCGCGAACCAGATCATTGCTCAGATCCGCGTACTTCACGGCACCGATTCCGACATCACGACCGATCTTGGCGATGGATTCGTCATCGAGTCCGTGGGTCGGCGCCGAGGGGTTCTTGGAACGAGCCTTGACCTCGCGGGTTCCTCGCTCGATCGCCTCCGCCAGAAGCGAGGCCAACGTCAGGTTCGTGCCACTTCGAGTCTTGAGGGGCTTCTTGTCGGGTCCCATGATCGAGCCGAATGGGACATGCACGAGGTCGACATCATGACCATCGGATGTCCGTCCCCACCCCGCCTGGCGGGTCGCATCGAAGACGTCACGGAAGTGATCACGCTGTCTGGCATCGACCACATAGATGCAGCGGCCAGCGCCGGTCTCCTGGGTCCGATGTCGCAGGGCGGCCAGATCACTGGTGGAATAGAGATAGCCACCATCCCGTTTTCTGATCAACAACGGCCGCTTCCGATCCTTGAAGTCGACGACAAGCGCCCCATCATCCGTTCGACAGAGCGTGTTCGACTCGAAGTAGTCGATCACCGATTGAAGAGAGTCCTTGTAGAAGGATTCGCCCCGGTTGTTCTCGGCGCCCATGTCGACGTTCAGGAGATCCAGTGCCTCGTAGACGGCCCGCATGGTGACATCGATGAGCTTGTTCCAGTCCCGGACCAGTTCGGCATCACCCTGCTGGAGCGCTACCAGTGTCTCGGACGCGGCCTTGCGCTGTTCATCGGCACCTGATTGCTGATCCTCCAGTTCGGCGATCCGGTGTGGTCCGCACTGTCTGGTTCGGGCTGCTTCAAGCCCCTTGGCGTCACCTTTGGCACCGGTCTGCGCCTCTCGATAGGCGGCATCCAGTTCCGTCAGGGTCAGGGCATCGAGATCGGTTCCATTGTCGCGAAGTCGATGAAGCACCATGGCGATCGGGAGGCCCCAGTCACCGAGATGGTTCTCGCGCAGGACGGTCCGGCCTCTTCTCTCGAGCACGCGCGCCAGCGCATCGCCGATGATCGTCGAGCGAAGGTGGCCGACATGCATCTGCTTGGCGACATTGACACCACACAGATCGACGACGACGGGACGGGTGTCGTCACTCGTCTTGACGCCCAATGATTCATCGTCCATTCCCGCCAAGGCGGTCGCGAGGGTCTCGGGCTTGAGTCGGATGTTGATGAAACCCGGACCGGCGATCTCGGGAGTCTCGGCGATATCCGCGAGCTCGACGGCATCGATCAGTTCCTGGGCCAGTTCCCTCGGTGGTCTGCCGACCCGTTTGGCGAGCCCCATGGCGGCATTGCACTGGAAGTCCCCCATCTCGGGGTTGGCGGTATTCCGGATGAGCGGATCGGCGTCGGCGAAGTCGCTGCCGAGCGTCTTCTCGATGGCCTCGGAAAAGGCTGTGCTGATGGCGGTCCGGGGGTCCGGGGATGGGTGCTTTGTGGTCATTGTGGACATGGTTGCCGAGTATACCCCTCCTGAGATGGGGTTTCGCGATCTTCCGGGCCATCCATCCGGCTCCGGTTTCACATCGGAGCCGTACAAGATTATCATTCGGTTCTCATGGCAAAAGCAACAACCGAGCCAACCAGTGTTCTCGAGAAGATTGATCGCTGCGGCGATCTGCAGCATCGCCCACGTGTCCTTCTGGGCAAGATGGGCCTTGATGGTCACGATCGCGGCGTGAAGCTCATTGCCCGGGCCATGCGGGACAGTGGCATCCATGTCATCTACTCCGGGCTCTGGCAGACGCCACGAAGTCTGGCGATCGCCGCTCGAGACGAGGATGTCGATTGCATCGCCGCCTCCATGATGAGCAACTCCCACAATGTGCTGGTGCCTCGTCTGATCGAGGAATGCCGCAAGGTGGGTCGGCCCGACATGACGATCAACATCGGCGGCATCATCCCCCAGGAGGATGTCCAGGGCATGCTGGATTCCGGCGTCAACGCCGTCTTCCACACAGGCACGACGATGCAGAACATCGTCGACTCGGTCCGTGCGGCCACCAGCGACTACACCTCAATCGATTCCAGCAACAGCTCAGCTCAACTTGGCAGGACCCTTTCACAAGTGGTGACCGGCAAGGACGTCTCCTCGGCGCCACGCAAGCGTCCCGATCGCGTGATCGGTCTGACGGGTTCACCAGGTGCCGGCAAGTCGACGCTTGTGGCCGCCATGGCCAACGAGATGCATCGAGCCGGTGACAAGGTCGCCGTGATCGCCTTTGACCCGATGAGCCCCATCACAAGTGGTGCCCTGCTTGGTGACCGTCTTCGAGTGGACTTCAACGAGGTCGACGAGGACTGCTTCTATCGCAGCTTCGCGATCGTCGGCGAGGACTA
>DEYM01000024.1:0-10250 GCA_002364555.1 Phycisphaerales bacterium UBA3158
GTCATTGAGCTGAAGCTTCTCGACGGCTTCGCGCAGGGCCTCGAAATCGGCCTTTCGGCCCGAGCCCTCGTCGCCGCTTGCGGTGGCTGGATAGAAATCACAGAAGACCATCTGCTGTGGTTCCTCATATCCGGGCAGAGGTTCCTGGGCAAGATGGGCCTCGTGTGTGATGGTGTCGCCGATTCGAACATCGGCAAGCGTCTTGATGGCCGCCACCATGTAGCCGACCTGATTCGTCTCGACCCGCTTGGTCTTCTCGGGTTGTGGTCGGTAGCGTCCGAGTTCGGTGATGGTGAACGTTCGACCGGTTCCCATCATGCGGATCTTGTCGCCGACCGACAACGAACCATCGAAGACTCTGAAGTACACGATGACACCACGATAGTCGTCGTAGTGGCTGTCGAAGATGAGCGCCCGTGTCTCCTCGACCTTGGGCTTGGGTGGCGGAGGCAGTTTGCGACAGATGGCATCAAGTAGTTCAGGGATACCCTGACCCGTCTTGGCGGAGCAGTAGATGCAGTCCTCCGCGGGAAGGCCAAGGACCGATTCGATCTCCATGGCGACCTTGTCGGGATCGGCAGCCGGGAGGTCGATCTTGTTCACGACCGGAATCAGTTCCAGATCGTTCTCAACGGCGAGGTAGGCGTTCGCGACGGTCTGCGCTTCGACTCCCTGGGTGGAGTCGACGACCAGCAGTGCGCCTTCGCAGGCGGTCAACGCCCTGGAGACTTCGTAGGCGAAGTCGACATGTCCGGGCGTATCGATGAAATTCAGTTGGAAGATCTCGCCATCGCACTCGTGTTCGACGGTGACCGCGGAGGCCTTGATGGTGATTCCACGTTCGCGTTCGAGATCCATCGAGTCGAGCATCTGGTCTCTCGATTCACGATCGGAGACGGCCTGAGTGGCCTGCAGCAGACGATCGGCGAGCGTGCTCTTGCCGTGGTCGATGTGCGCGATGATGGAGAAGTTGCGTATGGGCATGGTTGGATATCGAGGCCATTGGCTCCGAATTGACCAGTATAGGTCGGGTTCTGCAGACCGAGTACTGGTTATGATCGAACCATGTGGTTGATCATCATCAGTGTCATTGTGTTGCCGGGGGCTGTGGCTGTACTGGCCATGGGCTTGAGAACGCCTGGACTGGTGCTTCTCGCGACTGGTGTGGGAACGCTTTGTCTGGGAATTCTGGTTCTGATTGGACAGAATCGCCCGGATGACGCTGAAAAGCGAGATCGAAGTGGACAGGCCTACTACTTGAGCAGTGGTGTCCCCCAACAGGATGACGCCTATCGGTCCGTCATCACGGCACGTGATGAGACCAGGCTGGCCCAGTGGTCGGATAGCTATGAGGCTGGAGACTTGTCATCGGAGGAGGCTCGATCGATCGGACTGGCCATAATCAATCAGGCGGACATGCTTTCGCAGGAACGAGGCGCGGATGCGCCGTACGGCAGTGGTTTTCTGCAGTCACTCATCCGTGACAGGATCATCAAGACTGGGGATCTGGTCAACGCTTCGGCCATGTCCGGTTCCTTGTGCATCCTTCCGCAGCAATCTCGAATACCCGGTGGTATCGACATCTCCATAAAGCTTGCAACGGAATGGCAATCGGGTCAGGGCAATTCATCCGTCGTTCCAGATGTATGGGGTGATGGAGCGTTATCCGAGGAGAGCGGTCCGTACATTGAGTTTCGATGGAAGGATGTTTTCGTCGATGGAAAGTCGCTTGAAATCAATCGAGCAACATCAAGCGACTCCAAGACACTCGACGAACTCTACGAACGTCAGATGATCCAGTCATCACGAGTTCGTCCGTTCTCAGAGCAACCCATGACGCAGATCGTCTCGTTCCCGTTCGTGCCCCTGGCCAACGAGGAGGAGCCGTTGTTCTCCCCGGGGCCCCATCTCTTCAAGGTCAGAGCTGAGGTGACCTGGTTCGACGGTCCCAATGACAATGCCACGGTCGTGGCAGTGGTTCCGCTTGAAGCCACTCGGATTCTGAGCGTGCCTCCTTCCCAAAGGTAATACCGGATAGCTCACAAGTGCCGAGGCTCGTCATCGAGGTCTTCTCGGAAGGCTCCTGGGTTGCTGAAGACTCCTTAAAATGATGCTATTGAATGACTTGGCAGCCCTTGTTTACGGGGTGCTTAGAGCCCCACCAAAGAAATGGACGTATGGGGACGGTCTGTGGACAAGCTGCATAAGCCATTTAATTAAAACGCTTTATGGTCAAAAGAGGATCGGGATAAAGGGTTGTCTTCAGAGGCTTCGTGAATGATTTCAAATCATCAGGAGGCCTGACCCCCTCTGGCGACCATTTGAAGCCCGTCGATCATGGTTAATGATGGCTTCAGAGCAGTTTCTTAGACCGATGATTTTCGGTCTCAATTCAACTTCGATATTAGGCATTTACAGGTATCCAGGAGCATTCCATGGGAGGCATGAACTGTCCAAATTGGGAATTCATGGGGCTTCAACACAGGATACGACTTTGTATCGAGAATTAAATTTCTCGAAACCTAGTGCTATCAATGTCTTGTGAAAAAGCTCATCAGTGGGATTTAGCCTAGCCACCCTATCTTTCCTTGGTTAACAACACGGGTTAGGCCCCTTGATGATAGAAATGAGCTTAAATTACTCTATTAAAAGAGCTTACGCGTTTTTACCAAAGAGATTCCAGGATGCCATTGGTCGACATATACAACCTGTTGGAGATCACTCTTTGGGATGACATGATTCCAGAATCCCTTGTTACACACAGAGTTATGTCGACTTAATTGAGACTTAGCACTCGCCAATCTAATAACGTTTGATATAAACGGTCTGCCTGAGGAGGACTCAGGGAATTTGGGTAGCCCGGTCAATCTTGATCGTTCTGCCAATCTGGATCGGTTTGATCAGCTTGATAAAACGAATTGGAGGGGGCAGTGGGGTCATTTACAGGAACTCATGGAGTTCGATTGTCGGCGTCTGTGGAGGCCACATCGAGCGGAAGCGGTAAACAGGTCTTCACGACTGGTGAAGCGGCACGTCTGTGCAATCTGTCCCAGCAAACCATTATTCGTTGCTTTGATGCTGGGAGGGTTCGCGGATACAGGGTGCCCGGCAGCAAGACCCGAAGAATCCCTCGTGGCGAACTTGTTCGCTTCATGCGAAGTCACAACATGCCACTTGATGTGATGGGTGAGAGCGACACGGTGCTTCTGGTCGTCGAGGATGATCTCGATACGGTCCAGGACATTCGTCGTGTTGCAGAGGCGATCAACGGATACTCCGTTCATGTCGCATCAACCGCATACGAGGCCGGTGTTCTGACCGCAAAGCTCGATCCTCAGGTTCTGGTGATGAATACGCGGCTCCCCGACCTCGATGTTCTCACAGTATGCCGCTCGGTTCGAATAGCCAATGGAGAGCCCGGCACGACGGTCATTCTTCTGGCGAACAAGTATCGAAGCGAGGAGTTGCAGGAATGCAAGGATGTCGGCATCAAGCATTTCCTGCGCAAACCAATCGATGACATTGAATTCAGCAAGGTTCTCATGTCGGCGGTTAACGCCTGAACCATCTGCTCCAGCATGGCTTGATCAAAGGGAGGGGGAAACCCATGTTCCGTACGACGGCATATCTGACAATTGCCCTGGCATGTCTCTATACGAATCAATCATTGGCTCAAAGAGCCATATGCGAAAGGCAGGCCTGGCATCTTGCGCCATGCGCTCTCTCAGATGCCGACTTCATGATCGATCCATTGGAAGCATCGTTTCTCGATGGCAGCTTCATCGTCCCTGGCGATGGCGTATCCGTGGATGGACGCAATGGAAAGCCTGTCGCCTGGCGGTATATGGACATCGGATCAAACCGGCACAGCTTCGAAGTGGAGCCCGGTAGTTGGCTGTACATACCTCTGGAGGATCTGCCAGAGGGTCCGGCATTGATCGACATCTCGGGCCATGAACGCTTCTATATAAATCGTGAAGCGAGATCCGGCAGGCCAGCGAGTGCCGGCATGATGAAATATCCAGTGAACCTCTCTGAGGGTGCGAACGAGCTCCTTATTCTCGCTGAGAAGGATCTTGTCACCGTCAAGGTTCAGCCTCTGGGCGAATCCGATCAGAAGATTCAGTTTCTGCATTATGACCGGGTTCTGCCATGGCTCGATGATCTGAAGGATGTTGATGTCGAGGTTTCACTGCTGCTGGTGAACGCCGGTGACTCAATGAGTGACCTGCGAGTGGCGACCAAGACTCGTTTCGAGCCGTTGAACAAGTGGGCTGATTATCCCGATGACGCGGTCGCTGGTGTCTGGCAGTATCAGCCTGTCGAATCTGTTCCAGCGTGGTCCATGGCCAAGGTTCCAATGCGTGTGATCGGCCCGCCGCCACATAAACGCACAGGTTTTCCATATCCGGTCGACGTCCAGCTTCAACGTGCATCTGATGGCGAGGTGCTGGCTGAATTCGTGTTCAGCCTCTCGGCGAGGCAGCCGGGAAATCATGAGTTGAGGACATACCGAGATAGTCTCGGAACAGTGCAGTCGTACATGGCGTTGCCTCCTGCTGCAAGTGCGACGTCGTCGCCGCCGGCAATCGTCGCATTGCCGACGACACTCAGAAGTGTTCACAAGACGGCCTACGCATTCGAGGAAGGTCCGGACGAGCTGGTCATAGTTCCCGGGACGCGACGCCCCGGACTGGGCACGACGAGCATCGGGCGATCGCAGATCGGTGAAACGGTCGAACATGTCCGTACACTTCATCCAATGAACGAAAAGCAGATGGCCATCGTCGGATACGCAGACGGTGGCCGTGCTGCATGGGGCATGGCTCAGAGGCATCCAGGAATGTTCAGTGGTGTTGTTCCGATCGGAACCGATGTCCCACTACAGGAGGAAGCCTCGTTGTCCGCCAATATCGATGGCATCGATGTCGTCTTTCGTCATGGCGAGGGGGACACGCAAGTCGATCCACTGATGGCATCCCGAATGGAGAAGTCGCGTCACGATTGCAGTGGCCGCACGCTGATCAACATCGAGTCTGGTGTCGATCGTTGGTGGGGGGCTGCCACGATCACGGATGACAAGCTGTACGATTTCCTGTTCCAGAATCAGGAAAAGTCAGATCAAGACATTGAAACCATAGATCTGGTTCTTGATCATACGACTCATCCTCATGACGACCATTGGGTGGTGGTTCACCAGCACGATGACTACTCGCATCCAGCTCGATTGAACGCCTCTCGGGATCGTGACCGAGTCGAGATCCGGACTGACAACGTCAGGCAGCTTCTGATACGTGGCGATCTGCTGGGAGCATCGGCTCCTCTTGCGATCGATATCGACGGGACATCCCTATCAATCGACCCGACAAATGATGTCCACTGCCTGCATAAGGGGTCGACAGGTTGGGCAATCGTTGAAGCCAGCGATTCGTTCGGCAAGAATCATCTTCGAAATCACTACGAGGATCTCTTCAACAAGCCCTTGTTGATGGTGTACGGCACGGCTTGCAGCACGGAAGCGGCTCGGAACAACTGGGTCAAGGCTCGATTCGATGCCGAGAAGTTCTGGAGGTTGGCTGATGGATCGGCACGTCTCGTGCCCGACAAGGCGGTGAACACGGAAATGCTCGAGGGCGTCAACGTGATTCTCTACGGCAATGCCGATACGAACTCAGTCTGGTCGGAGCTTCTGGCGGATAGTCCCATCAACGTGAATAAGGGATCCGTTCGCATGGGAAATCGCAATTGGGAAGGCGATGATCTGATCGCCAGGTTCATCAGGCCCCTTCCTGGAGACCAGTCGGGCGTCGTGGTGGCGATTGGCACTTCCGGTGACATCGCTTCGAGTGTTGCCCAGCAGGTGTTGGTGACAGACCCCAGGGTGAATGTGACTGATTGGACCATCATGAATTCGGATTCGCTTGGATCGGCCCCATTGGCTGCGGGCGAATTCAACAGGGACTGGAAGATAGAGCCCTGAACAGCGTTGGCGCTGAATAAAGACTGTTTATATATGTTCATGCAGCATCTTCAGAAGATGCTGCATGTCATTTATTGATCAACAGTTACGTAAAAAAATAGAAGACTGCCCAACTTAACCAACTTACCAAGACCAGTATGGATAACCAGTATTGCGCATGTTTGATATGCCAGCTATCTCCAGATTGATGTCCCTTCACAGAGCTCTCAGTGAAGTTGCATGGAGTGATGAGGTTGGAAATCCCATGGCAGACGACATGGATGTGACTTGCTAAGTGATCCAACGCGATATATCTCAAAGGTTTACATCAATATTAAGGATTGAATCCTATTCGCATGCTTGGTATCACTGACAACTTGAAGTCTGCTGATAGGTTCAGGGCCTCGACTTCACACATGTATGGATTGCCGCACGTAATTGCGGTTAAGACAGTTGTTTAAGGGGTGATGCTGTGGTTGGGCGATTCGGAACAATACTAGTGATGGTGATAGCTGGATTGAGTGTCTTGGCGAGTGCCGAGGAGCCTGATCCAAATCCTGCACCACAGGCGGATGGTACGAACGTCTGGTACGTCGGTAACAACACTCAGTATCCCGTTATCCAGGATGTCCTGGATGCCTGTGGTGACGGCGATGAAATCGTCGTGGCTGAAGGTCTGTACGTGGAAAGCCTCGAGATCGTCCGAAATGACGTGACGATTCGTCCCTGGTGCATGCCCACAAGCCCCGCACCCACCTGGGCGGATGTGATCTTCTGGAACCCCACAGAGGGTTTCAACAATGCCAATGGCTATGCCATTCGAATAACCGGCGGCAACAACACCTATGTGGGACGTCCGCGGCAGGTGACCGAATTGAGCAATACCTTCTACCAGTCGCCGACCGAGGTCCAGCCAGGTGAGTTCAACCCCATCGGGCCACCGGCCGATGTATCGGTTGTCAGTGCAGCCACGCATGTCTTCTTCAATCGTCCTGCCATGACATTCTGGAGTCGTTCGATCAACAACGTCGCGGTCTATTCGACGAATGGTCAGGGGACGTTCCAGGATTGCGATATCACATCGGAGAATGGATTCGGTGGTGGCGCCATGATCACCGGAGACGACAACACCACTCAGTTCGTCAACTGCGACTTCAGTTTCACGTTCGCAACCGGAAACCCTCTCGAGTTGGCCGATGGGACGTTCGGCCCTGAAGTCAATGTCGTCACCATCACTGGTGGTGCTCCCCAGTTCATGGATTGCGAGCTCATTGACAACCAGGCTGGTAGTTACGGCATCGTGTACGACGTGAACAGCCGGGCTCACTGGGATCGGTGCGACTTCAGATCGAATGATGCACCAGCCTCCAATGGAACCTATCTTGCCGTTGGAAGTACGCCCACGTTCATGAGATCGACCTTCGAGGCCAATACATCCCTCATGGGTACCGTCTATTGGGATTCGACCGGTGTGACGGGTCCGGACATGATGAACTTCAACAACTGCAACTTCGTGAACTGCTCCACTGCGGACCTCATGTACGGTGGAGCCGTGATGGTCGCATGTGACGACTGCGAAGGAACTGCGCCTCAGGTGATGCTTTCACAATGCGGATTCCGAGGCAATCAAGGTCGGTCCAATGCAACCGGCTGGGACCAATACGACATCTGGTCACCGTATTTTCCAAAGTTCCGTCTTGGAGCGGATCTGGATCTCATCAAGCCGGTCGTCATAACCCAACTGGAGGGTGAGATCGATTCCGGTGATGTCAATGGAGACGGCCAGGTCGACACTGCGGACATCGAAGCACTCAACGAGTCGCTCGGCTCCTGCCAGTACGATGGCGATTTCGATGGGCAGATCACGATTGATGATCTCCTGGGTGTCCTCGCCGTCTACGGCAGCCATTGCCCCTGATCGAGCCGACGGCTCGAGTATCGAATCAAATTCAGGTACCTATCAAGGCCCTCAGTCAGTTCAACTGCCTGAGGGCTTTTTCTCAGGCTTCGCGTGATGTTGTGCTGTCGACCGCGCATGCATCGGTTCGAGCATGGCGTGAAGCCACGCGGGCTCTGACGGCTTTCAGCAACGCTGTCCCGCGGGCTTGAGAATTCGCACTGAGTTCGCTCTGAGGATCAAGCAACAGCCGTATGCAAAGAAAGCGGAGTGCATTTATCGCATGCTGTTTATTGGCATTGATTTAGATCGTTTTAAAGGGCTTGTCTGTAGAAATTCAATCAATGTGGCAAATAGATGTAACCGCATGTTAAACAAGACTTTAGAGGGAATACGAGTTATCCTGGTCCGATTTATCAACATGATCACAACTACTCGCCTCAGTTTCACAGCTTCTCCAGCTTGCCAAGGTAAGCAAGACGACGTGTCTTGAACGAGTTCTACCTCTTCCACATTGACGCGATAGAGATGTCATCAAGGCATTAAGTAAGCTTGATTGAGAAGGCAATCATGACTGTAAGATTTCTGATCGCGCCCCGATACTGGACGACGTAAGTCGCTTATTAGCATGGGGATGTGTATTGAAAACACTCTTGATTCGTACTGTGTAAACAGGTATTTATATCTGCTTGAACTTGTGGGGGGTTTCTTCCCTCTGAACATGTAAAGCCACTAAGTCCAGCCGCGGTGGTTGGCTTGGTAGACACAGTCAAGAGGTCATCTCTATGGAGAGGCCTCGATAGGAGATGAGAGATGAACATCGTTAAGACAACCGCCGCTATTGCGATCTTCGCATTTGCGGGAACAGCCATGGGTGAGCAGCCGGATCCAAATCCGCGTCCAAACTCAGATGGCACCAGCACCTGGTACGTTGGCAACAACACCCAGTACCCAGTCATTCAGAACGTCCTGGACGCCTGTTCCGACGGCGATGAAATCGTCGTAACCGAAGGCCTCTACGTCGAGAGCCTTGAGATCGTCCGCAACGACGTGACACTTCGTCCTGTCGCTCTCGGAACTGCCACAACTGAAAAATGGGCCGATGTAAAGTTCTGGAACCCAACTGAAGGTTTCAACAACGCCAATGGCTATGCCATCCGCATGACCGGTGGCAACAACACCTATGTTGGTCGTCCACGTCAGATCACGCAGCTGAGCAACGGTCTCGAAGTGGCCAACTCCGTTCCTGTCCTGAACAACACCGATCAGGGAACTAGCTCATGGGAAGAACAGCAGACTCAAACTCCAGCAGAAGTCTCCACCGGCTCCTCGGGTGTCGCACTTACCTTCTGGAGTCGCTCCATTGACAACGTCGCTGTGTACTCCACAGACGGCAATGGTACTTTCCAGGACTGCTACATCACCTCCTCCAACGGTTTCGGTGGCGGCATCACCTGCACGGGTTCTGCCAACACGACTCAGTTCGTTGGTTGCAACCTGAATAGCACCTTCGCTACCGGTAACGCTCTGGCACTCGCCGACGGCACTACCGGTCCTGGCTGCAACGTCGTCACCATCACTGGTGGTGCACCTCAGTTCATGA
Source organism: Phycisphaerales bacterium UBA3158 (assembly GCA_002364555.1). Classification (GTDB taxonomy): domain Bacteria; phylum Planctomycetota; class Phycisphaerae; order Phycisphaerales; family SM1A02; genus UBA1668. Next base: position 9,460 of record DEYM01000024.1, read on the forward strand.
GCTGCAAGATCGAAAGCAACATGGCTGGTTCATCCGGTATCGTCAACGATTCCGGCAGCAAGTCACGTTGGGACATGTGCGAGTTCAACGGAAACACTGCTCCTGCATCAGATGGCATGTACATGTGCTCAAGCAGCACGCCTGACTTCATGCGTAGCACGTTCGAATCCAACACCTCCAACATGGGTACGGTCTGTTGGGATGCAGCTGGTCAAGCTGGTCCTGACATGATGAACTTCAATCGCTGCAACTTCATCAAGAACAACACGGCCAACTTCGGTGGTTCCGGTCAGATGTACGGCGGCGTTGCATACGTCCGCAACGCGACTGCTGGTGGAAACCCACTGATCAACTTCTCCGGTTGTGGTGTTTCTGAGAACAACGGTGCAACTGCACCAACAGCCACCACATACGGTCTCGTCACTGGCGATATCGATTCGGACTGGTTCCCACGATATCGAGTCGGCGATGATTTCCGTCTCGGTGCTGCCAGCTCTTACACCATCACTGATACGCCTGCCATCGTCAATCCTGGCGACATGAACGGCGACGGTGCAATTGATGCATCCGACCTCAGCGAAATGCACGGCGTCCTGGGTACCTGCCATTACGATGGCGACCTCAGTGGCAACGTGAACATCGATGACCTTCTCGGTGTGCTCTCGGTATACGGTGGTACCTGCAACTGATGCAGTTATCGCAACGTCTACCGTTGCTATTTGATCTGTTGATCAAGTAGTGATCAAGACAGCTCTCCCGACCCGCCTCTACGGCGGGGCGGGGTTTTTTTC
>DEYM01000024.1:10550-16171 GCA_002364555.1 Phycisphaerales bacterium UBA3158
CCCCGCCCCGCTCTACGGCGGGTCGGGTTTTTTTTTGCGTTTTAGAATCCCTGGAATCAAGACCCGATCTTTGTGATCGAGGGATTGATATATGTGCAAATACATGTTGGTTTTGGCATCTTGGACTGCTAATCTGAAGGGTTCAGGAATCGATCTTCAGGCATTTGGAAATCGGGAGTGGTGGGGCATGCGTGCCGGAGCAATCCAATTCATTTCGGCCTCCATGGTGCTGCTGTCCACGGCATGGGCGGACATCCCGGGACTTCATCCGGATCTGCTCGAGCAGGATGCCGGTTACTGGTATCAACGCGATCGATCCGACTCCCCGCTGGGTGTGGCCTCTTCAGTTGTCTGCATCCAGTTGAACACGGGCGTACAGCTTCCCATCGGAGAAGAGATCATCCGGGCCTGGGGAGGTCTGGTCTACGACCGTCTTGAATCGGTTCAGGGAATCGTCGCAGAGGTCCCTGCGGCCGACCTGGTGAATCTGAGCAGTGTGCCAATCATTCGATGGATCGAGCCAGTGCTCCCTCCTCTGACAGCCACCGCCAACGAGATGCGTGAATGCTCCGGGATCGACATCGTCCAGAATCATCCATGGTCTCTGGACGGTACGGGCATCAGATTGGGACAGATAGAAGTCGATTTTCCCAGCAATACCCATCCCGATCTGACTGGTCGAATGACGTATCACTCGTCCGGATCGGCCGGTGGACATCCGACCCATGTCGCCGGAATCATGGCTGGCGACGGTACATCCAGTGGCGGCCTCTATCGAGGCGTCGCGACCAATGCGAAAATCGATGCACATCTGATCGATGATCTCGATGGGTATCTGTTCTTCACCAATCCCGGAAATCTCGAATCCATTTATGCCAAACAGCATCTGCTGGGTGGAGCAGCCGCGGTCAACCAGTCCATGGGAATCAACGTCGGAGCCAACGGCTATCCATGCTGGCTTCTGGGCGACTACGGAATGACGTCCGCTGTTCTCGACGAAATCGTGCGTGGCTCCCAGGGCGAGCCGTTCGTCAGCGTCTGGTCTGCTGGCAACGAACGCAGTTTCGACACATGTCCTGATCTGTACGGGACGATCTCGTCACCAGCCGGTGCAAAGAACATCATCACGGTAGGTGCCGTATACAGCAATACCTCCAATACCACCTGGTTCTCCAGTTGGGGTCCCACGGATGACGGTCGTCTCAAGCCGGATGTGGTGGCTGCCGGAAGCCAGCTGGGCGGGGATGGTGGAATCACCTCCTGCAAGCAGCTGGGTGGATACGAGGTCAGATCGGGAACCTCGATGTCGGCGCCGGTTGTGACTGGTGTCGTTGGTCTCATGCGGCAGGTCTGGAATGAATCCATGGGCAACGCCACGCCTCCGCTCCCATCGACCTACAAGGCGATTCTCTGTCATACGGCTGAGGATGGCTGGAATGCGGGTCCAGACTATCGAACCGGTTGGGGGCTCGTGCAGGCCGAAGCGGCCATCGCCCTCATGTCCGAACGAACCTGGCAACAACGATCGATTGGTTCCAGCGGAATCGAGCTGATTCCCTTCGAAGTCACGGATTCCAGCACACCGCTTCGCATCACCATCGCCTGGGACGATCCCGCTGCCCAGCCGGGGAACAACGCGGGTCTCGTCAACGATCTCGATCTTCTGCTGCAGGCACCTGATGGAACACTTCATTTTCCATGGACTCTGGATCCGATGAATCCCGAATCTGCTGCTGTGAGGACGAAGGCCGATCGCAACAATCCGATCGAACAGGTGCTCGTCGATGTCCCTGTCCCGGGTAGTTGGAACGTCATTGTGACGGCATCCACACTCGCTGGTGATGGTCATCAGATCTACAGCCTCGTGAGTGAACCTCCACTTCCGATCACGATTCTCCAGATCGATCCTCTTCCCGAGTACATACCTCTGGATGGTCTGATCGAGATATCGGTCGATGTCGCCACGATTGGTGAAGCCGTCGTGCCCGGCACGGCGAAGCTCCTGTACCGAATCGATGATGACATGTTCCAGTCCACCGATCTTCTTCTTGATATGGATGGTCGGTATCGAGCTGGGTTGTCGGATCTACCGTGTGGTTCAACCGTCTCTTTCTATGTCAGTCTCGAGTCGACGGTTTCCGGGGTTCACACACTGCCCACAGGGGGTTCTGCCGATCCTTTCCTGTTGCAGGTGGGGCCATCCCTGGAAACGACATTCATGGATTCATTCGACGAGGATCAGGGCTGGACGACCGGCGGCACGGCGACCGAGGGCCACTGGACACGTTCGGTTCCGACGACTGAATGCAATTGGATGGGCGAGCCCAATTCAGATTCGGAACCTGATTCGACGATGTGCATGCTCACGGAGGTCAATCTCCCCCTTGATTGCGGCGATGTGGACAATGGATGCGTCGAACTGATCTCGCCCAGGCTTGATGCTCTTGGTGCCGACGTACGGATTTCCTATGCGAGATTCTTCATCAGCGAAGACGATTCCTGGCCCTATACCAACGATCGCCTGGTCGTCTCCTTCTCGGTGGACGATGGCATGTCCTGGCATGTTCTCGAGACCGTCAATAAGGCGGATGACACATCTGGCCAATGGACCACGAGAGAGTGGTTCATGGATACCGTCGACAACTTCGTTCCAACGGACGAGCTTCTGTTGAAGTTCGTCGCCTGCGACTATTCGAATCCAACCGATGTCGAAGCGGCCGTCGATGCGGTCCGTATAGAACAGAATCCGTGTGCCGATCTGGAGCCGACATGCATACAGGATCTGGTCGGCAATGATGGTCTGGTCGATATACAGGATCTTCTTCGCATGCTGGCCGGATACGGTCTGGACGATCCGGTCTGCGATCTCGATCAGGATGGCGATGTCGACATCGAGGATCTTCTCAGCGTGCTGAACGCATGGGGCACATGTGACTGAAGTGTGATGGCCTCCATCGGTAGAGGCACATGGGCGATCTACTCGCAGAGGCCCCATTCACCGATGATCAGCAGGATGTCGTTGACGTTCACCAGTCCGTCACCATCGACATCGGCGGGGCAGTCCTGATCTGGAATGCAATCGCCCCAGGCGTCGATCACGATGAGTGCATCATTCACATCGATGAAGCCGTCGCCGTTGGTGTCGGGACATTGGCATGCTGTCTCGAAGATGTACGCGCTGCCGCAGTCTGCACCGTTGTCGTCATCTAGACGCGATCCGGCAATAGCGGCGGTTCCCGAGATGGCGACGGAGTAACCGAATTGTTCAGCGATTGAACCATCCGAGGCCAGCAGCTTGGCAGTCTCCGGCCAGCTGCCATCTTGTTGTTGCTCGAATATATAGGCACTGCCGGAGGCACTTTCATTGTCATCATCTCCATAGGCTCCAACCAGGGCAATGGTTCCCGAGATATCGACGGAGTGGCCGAAGTAGTCAGAGCTTGCCCCATCCGAGGCCAGCAGCTTGGTGGTCTCCAGCCAGCTGCCATCTTGTTGCTGCTGGAAGATGTAGGCACTGCCGGAGGAACTTTCATTGTCATCATCGGCATAGTTCCCAACCAGAGCGATGGTTCCCGAGATAGCGATGTTGTAGCCGAACCTGTCATCGCTTGCCCCATCCGAGGCCAGCAGCTTGGCAGTCTCCAGCCAGCTGCCATCTTGTTGCTGCTGAAAGATATAGGCACTTCCTTTTTCATCGTCGTTATAGGCTCCAATCATCGCGGTGGTTCCCGAGATGGCGACGGCGCGGCCGAAGTAGTCATCGCTTGCCCCATCCGAGGCCAGCAGCTTGGCAGTCTCCAGCCAGGTGCCGTCTACTTGTTGCTCGAAGATGTAGGCACTGCCGGAGTTTGTTCCGTTGTCATCATCGCCATAGCTTCCAATCAGAGCGGTGGTTTCCGAGATGGCGACGGAGCGGCCGAATAGGTCATCGCTTGCCCCATCCGAGGCCAGCAGCTTGGCAGTCTCCAGCCAGCTGCCATCTTGTTGTTGCTGAAAGATGTAGGCACTTCCGGAGGCACTTTCATTGTCATCATCGCCATAGCTTCCAACCAGAGCGGTGGTTCCGGAGATCGCTACGGAGTAACCGAACTTGTCATACAACGTACCATCCGAGGCCAGTAGCTTGGCAGTCTCCAGCCAGCTGCCATCTTGTTGTTGCTCGAGGATATAGGCACTACCGGAGTCGGTTCCGTCATCATCATCGCTATAGGCTCCAACCAGAGCGGTGTTTCCGGAGATGGCAACGAAGGAGCCGAACTTGTCACCTTCTGAACCATCCGAAGCAAGCAGCTTGGCTGTTTCAACCGGATCACAGCTGGACTCATCGTGAGCCATCGCAGCCGGGACCATCAGCCCCGAGATGCCAGGTACTACAAGCAACAAGCTGGTGAACAAGCCCTTCATGTCGGCCTCTTTCCTCCAGTCTTCCATCTTATGGAAGGGGACTCGGTTTCAATCCATAAAAGCACGCATATGGAGGATGCCTGAACCACGGACTGCAGGAGAACTGGAAACAGTTATTTAATGTTGTATCAGAGCTTGTTCTCGCAGCCCCATTCCTGAATGATCAGCAGTACATCGTTCACGTTGACCAATCCATCAGGTTCGCCATCAGGGCCTCCGATGTCGGCGGTGCAATCATTGTTGCTGCAGTCGACTCCAAACTGTTCGATAACGATGAGGAGATCATTCACATCGATAAATCCATCCTGATTGATATCAGGACAATCGCATTCGTCTGGAACGCCATTGTTGTTCTCATCCTGTGAATTACCGAAGGCGATGTCGATGAAATCGGGGAAGCCGTTCTCGTTGCAATCGGGCTCGCAGTCATCCGGAAGTCCATTGAAATTGACATCGTTGCTTGTCCCATTGGCGATATCGCAGAAGTCGGCGATGCCATTTGGCTGGCAATCCGAATAGCCTTCTTCGCACTGATCGTAGAGGTTGTTTTCGTCGCAGTCCTTCAGAATGCCCTGGATGAAATCACACTCGTCGGGTATTCCATTTTCATTGCAGTCGCCGCTGGCTCCATCCTCAATATCGCAATCATCTCGTACGCCGTTGTTGTTGCAATCGATGTAGTCCGACTCACATGTATCCGGAGTTCCGTTGTCATTGCAATCAAGTGCCGTGCCATCGGCTATGTCGCAGTCGTCCGGAACGCCATTGGCATCGCAGTCCTGGCTGATGCCCGCGGCAATATCGCATTCGTCCGGAGTTCCATTGCTGTTGCAGTCTCCGGAATCTCCGAATTCGATGTCGCAGGAATCGGGAACTGCATTTCCATTGCAGTCGAAGCTGGTTCCGAAGACGTTGATGTCACACCAGTCCGGGATTCCATTGTTGTTGCAATCCTGTTCGGTTCCCTCATCTATCTCATAATCGTCCGGGACGCCGTCGCCATCGCAGTCGATGTCACATTCATCCGGGATGCCGTTGGCATTGAGATCCTCACTGGTTCCATCAGCGATGTCGCAGTTATCGCCAATGCCATTGTTGTTGCAGTCCTCGCATTCATCCGGGATGCCGTTGCCGTCGCAGTCCAGCGAATTTCCGAACGATATATCGAGATAATCCGGGACATTGTTTCCATTGCAATCGGGCTTGCAGTCATCGGG
>DEYM01000024.1:16570-17822 GCA_002364555.1 Phycisphaerales bacterium UBA3158
CCGTTGCCGTTGCAGTCCTCAGCTGATCCATAGGCGATGTCGCAGGAGTCCAGTACACCGTTGCCGTTGCAGTCCTCATCGGGTTGATCGAAGTCGCAGACACCATCGGCATCGCAATCCGATCCGAACAGATTGTCGCCCAGGTCGGTCCAGTTACCAAAGATGTAGTAGGAGGTGGCTCCGTTGCCATCATTCTGACAGAGCGAGTTTCCGGACAACTCGAGTTCCGGGCCCGGCGTGTTGTAGAAGGATGAGATGGAGCGTCCACGGAATCCGGTGTCGTTTCCGGCGAAGATGGTGTCACTCACCAGCATGCTCGTGCTGCTATTGAGATCAAGACCGCCACCTAGATCCGGTGCTGAGTTGAGTAGGAATTGCGAGTCGAGAATGTCCACGTTCGCCTCGGAAGCGAAGAGGCCACCACCTCGAGCACTATCTGTGGCACCTGTTCCTTTGTAGGTCACACTATTGGCCTCGAAGAGACAATCGTCGATGACGCATGGTCCACCATCGATTGCCGTTCCCACAATCGCAAGTCCGCCGCCGCCAAGGATGGCTGAGTTCGAGACGAACTGACAGCTTTCGAAGACAGGTGCCCCCGACAGGACAAGCCCGCCGCCACCGATGATGAGCGATTCATTCATTGTGAAGATGCAGTTGCGTATGGTCGGATTCGAATCAGAGATCAGCAGACCGCCTCCAACTGCTTGGCCATTCATGAGAGTGAATCCGTCGACCACGGTGTCATCATGATCACCCTCGGCGATTGTCACGGCACTCTGGCCAATGCCGCCCTCGATGAACGTGGATTGTGCGCCGTCGATGCTGACAAGCGTCACCGAATAGGGCGGGAGGGAGATGGGCCCGTACATGCCTGCCGTCACTTGAATGGTGCCCCCTGGGAGTACAAGATCCATGGCATCCTGCAGATCGGTGAAGAGTCCGGACCCATCGACGGAGACGTTGATGATGTAGTTCGTGTCACACTCGTCCGGAATGCCGTCACCATCTCCATCAGGGGACAGGCCGTCCGAGATATCACAGGAATCGGGAACGCCATTGCTGTTGCAATCCAGTTCCAAGCCTTGTTCCAATTCCGAATCATCCGGAACAAGATTCCCATTGCAGTCCGGTTCGCAGACATCCGGAATGCCATCGAGATCGACATCGACATACACACCGCTCTCAATGTCGCAGTCATCCAAAGTGCCGTTGCCGTCGCAATCGCGACTGGTTCCGAGGATCAAGTCGA
>DEYM01000108.1 GCA_002364555.1 Phycisphaerales bacterium UBA3158
TCCTTCTCTTCCTCGATCGCCTTGATACGAGGCCAGAACTGGGAGTAGGTGGTCATCGCGGCTGCCTTGGCATCCTTGGACCCCTTCACCCATTTCTCGTCGAAGTTCTCGATCTGCTCGAGGACGACCTCGGGAATGTCGGAGACACCGACTTTCTGACGGGTGGCCGGGTCGACCATCTCCGCTCCGAGCGTCTCGTTCATTCGATCGATCATCTGCTTGAAGAGCTCGATGGCCTTCTCGTTCATTTCCTCTTCGTAGAGGCCCATCTCTTCCTTGAGCTTTGCCTTCTGTTCGTCATTGAGGTGCATGCGACGACTGAAGTGACGCGTATTGATGACGATTCCGCTGCTGCCAGCTGGAACATCAAGCGAGTCGTTCTTCACATCCTCACCAGCACGACCGAAGATCGCATGGAGAAGCTTCTCCTCGGGAGTCAGCTCGGACTTGCTCTTGGGGCTGACCTTGCCGACGAGGATGTCGCCAGGTCCCACGCGAGCACCTTCACGGATGATGCCGGTGTCGTTGAGATTCTTCAGCTGCTTCTCGGAGACATTCGGGATGTCGTCGGTGAATTCCTCGCGACCAAGCTTGGTGTCACGAACCTCCACATCGAATGATTCGATATGGACCGACGTCAGGACATCATCCTTGACCAGTCGTTCGGAGATGACGATGGCATCCTCGAAGTTGTAGCCGTCGAAGGTGTTGAACGCGACCAGGGCATTCTTGCCGATGGCCAGTTCGCCGTCCTTCGTGGAGGAGCCGTCCGCGAGAATCTGTCCAGCTTCGACCTTCTGGCCGAGTGAGATGATCGGGCTGTGCTTCTGGCAGGTCCGCTCATTGAGCTGGCGATGTGATTCCAGCAGGTACTCGTCGGCGTTGTCGATGATCACTCTTTCGGAGTCGACGTAGGTGACTTCACCACCGCGTCGGGCCTTGATGATCATGCCTGAGAATTCACCGGCGACCCGTTCCATGCCTGTGGCCACCAGTGGTGGGTCGGCCTGAAGCAGTGGGACAGCCTGTCTCTGCATGTTCGATCCCATCAAGGCACGGTTCGCATCGTCATGCTCCAGGAAGGGGATCATGGCCGCCGAAACGCCCACGATCTGCTTGGGGGAGATGTCGATGTACTCGACCTCGTTGGCCGTGACCATGCTCAGGTCGCCATTGAGACGAGCGAGCACCTGTGGGTCGCTGATGCCACCCTTGTCGTCCAGCACGTCTGTCGTAGCCAGAACGGAAGTCATTTCCTGGTCGGCGCGAAGCAGTTCGATGTCGCCGGTGACCTTGCCGTTGGTGACCTTCTGATACGGCGTCAGGATGAAGCCGTACTCATCGATCTTGGCATAGATGCCAAGGGATGCGATCAGACCAATGTTGGTGCCTTCGGGTGTTTCAATCGGGCAGATTCGTCCATAGTGCGAGATATGGACGTCGCGTACCTCGAAACCGGCTCGCTTGCGATTGAGACCACCAGGTCCCAGTGCGGAGAGTCGTCTCTCATGAACGAGCATTGAAAGTGGGTTCGTCTGGTCGACGACCTGTGAGAGCTCGCTTCTTCCGAAGAAGAAGTCGATCGCACTGCTGATGGACTTGGAGTTGACGAGATCGGCGACCTTGCTCAGCTCACTTGGATCCTTGACGCTCATGCGTTCCTGGACGGTTCGACGGAGCTTCAGGAAGCCCTTTCGCATTTCCTCGACAGCCAGTTCGTCAAGCGTTCGCAGACGACGGTTGCCCAGATGGTCGATGTCGTCGATGTGTGCCTTGTTTCGCTTGGCTCGCAGATCGAGCATGTAGCGAATGACCGCGAGGAAGTCCTCTGCACGAATGTGCATGACATCCTCAGAGATGTCCATGTCGAACTTTCGGTTGATCCTAAAGCGACCGACCTTACCCAGACGATAGCGATTCTCGTCGAAGAACTTCTCCTTGAAGAGCGCCTTCGCCTTGTCGATCTGCGGTGGATTGCCTGGACGAAGTCGACCATAGATGCGAAGCAGGGCGGCTTCATGCTCAGTCGAATTGGCATCGAAATCAAGACGTTCCATGGCCAAGGTGTTGAGGATGAGCGGGTCACCCGGATCCTGGACGACACGAAGCTTCTTGATGGAGGAGGACTGGATGGCATCGATGGCATCCCCGATGGGGGCTCCGATGCGGCAGATCTCCTCACCCTCCTCATTGACTACCTGTTCGGCGGAATAATGCTCTGGAGTGAGGTTTTCGACCTTTACATCAACCACATCGTGGAAGAGTTCGAGGATCTTCTCCGTGGAGCTGAAGGTCTCCTCGAGTGCTCGCATGAAGACGGTTGCGGCGATCTTGGGAGACTGGTCGATTCGCATCGCCAGTACATCCTTCTTGGTCACCTCAAGCTCGATCCAGGAGCCTCGCTCCGGAATGATGCGTGCACTGTGCAGCGGTCGGTCACCCATGTCGGCGGCAATGCCGAAGTCGACACCGGGGGAGCGGTGCAACTGACTGACAATGACGCGTTCAGCACCATTGACGATGAACTCTCCACCACCGAGCATGATCGGAATCTCGCCGAGGTAGATTTCCTCTTCGGCCATCTCCGACACGCCTTCGCGTATGAGCCTCACGGCCACCCGGAAGGGCATGCCGTAGGTCAATCTCAACTGCTTGCATTCGGTCGTCGTGTACCGAGCCTTGTCGAGGTCGTAGTAAAGGTATTCCAGTCTCATCGTGCCGTCGTACGACTCAATGGGGAATACCTCGCGAAGAAGGCTTTCGAGCCCAATGTTGGGATCGCGCTCCTCGCGTGGTTTATCGAGCTGAATAAACCGGCTGTACGCATCCTGCTGGACCTGCGTCAATTCCGGTACGGGTATCGCGTCGCCGCGCTTTGAGAAGTCGCGGATATTCCTCGAGCTCATTCGCTTACCTCGATGGTTGCATAGGTACTTGGCGGTACTTTGCCAGGGACCTAAAGCATCCGGGTGAGTTCGTAGAGACAATTCAAATTGTTAACGGTTACGCCGCCGAGCACTGGAGTCTAATCAGCCCTTGCCACCCCTTCAAGTGGGGTGAGCAAAAACAATGCCGAATGGCCGGAATACCCGTACAAACAACTAACAGGAGTGGGAATAACGGGGCAATCGGCGGACTTCCCTGTGGAAAACTCTGGATGAGTTCCCGGGTTGGCCGCCGATTGCCCGTTCGTTGATTCCTACTTGATCTCGACGCCGCCGCCAGCTTCTTCCAGCTTGGCCTTGAGATCGTCGGCTTCTTCCTTCGAAGCCTTCTCCTTGATGGCCTTCGGGGCATTGTCGACGATTTCCTTGGCTTCCTTCAGACCCAGGCCTGTGGCCTCGCGGACAACCTTGATGACGGCGATCTTCTTGTCGCCAGCTGCTGTGAGAATGACGTCGAATTCGGTCTTCTCTTCCTCAGCACCCTCATCACCACCGCCGCCACCACCGGCAACCATAACGGCGCCACCAGCTGCAGGCTCGATGTCATAGGTGTCCTTCATGTAGTCGGCGAGGTCAACGGCTTCCTTCAGAGTAAGGCCGGCCATTTCGTCTCCGAGCTTGGAGATCTTTGCTTCGAAAGTCTTGCTTTCTGCTACTGCTTCTTCGGACATGGTTTTTTTCTCATCTCTTGTTATCTGACATGCAGTTCAGAGGAGCCGTCGCACGGCTTTTAACCCACAGAGGGCCAGTGTTCTGCGGTAGTCCAATGGGGTACTTCGAATCAGTCGACCTTTTCGATGGTCTTGCCATCTTCCAGGCGTTCCTGAATTTCCTTCACGATCGCCAGAAGTCTGGAGCCAGGGCTCTTGACCGCGCCGACCAGGTTTCGACCGGGGCTCAGCACAAGCTGAACAGCCGTGGCCTGTGCCTCTTCTCGGGTCGGGAACTTACTCAGTGCCTTGACGCCTGCCTCGCCGTCGAAATACAGGCCGTCTAGGATGGCACCCTTCAGATCAAGATCGTTGATCTTCTTGGCCCAATCGACCAGCTCTCGAGCGACATCGACAACGGATTCGCCGCCGTAACACAAGGCTGAAGGACCATTTAGGGCTTCTTTAAGCCCTTCAAGACCTGAATCCTTGAAAGCGTCCTTCGCAAGGGAATTGCGAATGACAGTGATGCGGATGTCCTTCTTCAGCAGTCCCAGCCTCAACTCGTTGTTGGAGTTGGCAGTAATGCCTCGGATGTCAATCAGGAGGGCATCGGAGACACCGTCGAAACGGCGCTGATACTCCTGAACAATCATTTCTTTCATTGGGCGACTCATGAGACTGCCACCTCCACCCCGGGGGTCATTGTGCCCGAGATTACGCACCTCTTGATGTAAATGCCCTTGGTCGAAGCAGGGCGAATCTTGTCGATGGTGTTCATGAAGTGCTCAAGATTTTCAACCAGGTTCTCACTGGAGAAGCTCATCTTCCCAACGATCGCATGGATGTTTCCACCTTCGTCATTTCTGTATTCGGCTTTACCCGCAGCAAATTCAGCAACTGCCGTCTCGGCGTCAGGTGTGACCGTGCCGGCCTTTGGTGAAGGCATGAGGCCCTTGGGCCCCAGGACACGACCAAGCTGACCAACGACCCGCATCATGTCGGGGGAGGCAATGGCGACATCGAAGTCGAACCAGCCTTCGGTAATCTTCTTGGCCAGGTCATCACTGCCGGCTTCCACGGCTCCGGCTGCTTTCATGGCCTCGACCTTGTCATCAGTGCAGAAGCAGATGACTCTCGCAGATCGACCGATTCCGTTGGGCATGGTCAGGGCTCCGCGGAGCTGCTGATCGGCCTGCTTTGGATCGATTCCAAGATGGACGCAGCATTCGACGGTTTGATCGAACTTAGTCTGTTTAAAGGACTTAAGTGCGTCAACAGCCTCTTTAATGGGCCTGGCCTGCTGAGCTTCAAGGCTCATCGCTGAGTTGGTGGCACGCCTCTTTGAGGCCTGCTTTCGACGGCGACGATGGAGCCTTGCTGGATAGGTGCTTTCAGTTGTGGTGTTTTCTGTCGTCATAGTGATCAGCCCTCCACCACGATGCCCATGGAACGGGCGGTGCCTTCAATGAGTCGCATCGCGGATTCCACGGTACCTGCATTGAGATCTTCCATTTTCTCTTCGGCGATCGCTCGAACCTGATCAGAGGTGACCTTGCCGACCTTTTCAGCCTGAGGGACGCCAGAGCCCTTTTCAACACCTGCTGCCTCTTTCAGAAGGGCTGAAGCAGGTGAGGACTTGATGACGAAATCAAAGGACCGATCCTTGTACAAGGTGACGACACAGCCGACGACCTTGCCGTTGAGGTCCTTGGTTCGTTCATTGAATGCCTGAATGAACTGGCCTGGGTTGATGCCATTGGCACCCAGAGCAGGTCCTAGCGGGGGGGCTGGCGTGGCCTTGCCTCCCGGGGCTACGATTTTGAATGATTTTTCAATCGGCTTCTTGGCCATGGAACCTCCTGCCTCCCACCTCTTCGATTCGGTGCCCGGCCAATGGGCTCCCGTGAGAAGTGGTATATCGGCGCAAATTGTTCGAAAACGGGCCCCAACGGGCCGAGCCGAGCATTGTAGATAAATCGGAAGCAATTACAAGTACCGGTCCTGGGTGCCATGTCCACACCACGCCGATACGGGCTGATATCCTGCCCAAACTCGCCAAGGAGTTGAAAATTGGCCTCACTGCTGACTACTTCTGGACCAAATGATGGGAATTCTGCACGATCAAGGGCGTTGCCTTGGCCTGGCGAAAAGACGACTGCACCATTCATGGCGTGAGGATCGAATGGGTACCGACACCTAGAGTCCACGACCTGATCCGATAACCACTTCTTAACAACAGGTCGTCTCGATATGGCACTGATACTTGGGATTGAAAGCAGTTGTGACGAAACCGCTGCAGCCGTCGTTCGTGATGGATGCGAGGTTCTTTCCAACGTCGTCGCGACCCAGCACGAGCTCCATGAACGGTATTCGGGTGTAGTTCCAGAGATCGCCTCTCGAGCTCATCTCGAGCGGATTCTTCCTGTGATCAAGGATTGTCTGGATGAGGCGTCTATCCGACTGGATGACGTCGATGCCATTGCAGTGGGGCATGAGCCGGGATTGATCGGTTCTCTACTGGTGGGCCTTGGTGCCGCGAAGGCCCTGGCCTGGTCGACTGGACTGCCGCTCATCGGAGTGAATCATGTCTGGGCTCATCTGTGGTCTCCTTGTCTGGAGAAGCACTCGATCGAGTTTCCCGCATTGGGACTCGTGGCTTCCGGTGGACACACCGCGATATATCTCCTCGAAAGCCCGACGCGAATGCAGGTCATCGGCTCGACCATTGACGATGCCATCGGGGAAGCCTTCGACAAGGCCGCCACGATCCTCGAGGCGGGCTACCCGGGTGGGCCGGCCATCGAAGCACTGGCCACCGTGGGTGATCCGGAGGCCATGAAGCTGCCTGTGGCCAGGCTGGGTGAGACCCTGGACTTTTCCTTCAGTGGACTCAAGACGGCACTGCTCTATGGAGTTCGAGGTCGACCGGAAGGTCGTGGTCGCAACGTGACGTATCCTCGAAGCATCAGTGATCTTCAGCAGTCGCAGCGAGCGGATGCCGCCGCTTCATTTCAGAAGGCCGCGGTCACCGCCATCGTCCGCAATCTCAGACGTGCATTGGAAAGGCATGAGGTGCGAACGCTGCTCGCCGGTGGCGGTGTGACGGCCAACACCTCGCTTCGTCGGGGTCTTGTTGAAGTGGCGACGGCTCATTCGATCGAGCTTCGTCTGGCCGAGCCGGCATACTGTGTCGACAACGCGGCCATGATCGCAGGGCTCGGTGATGCGCTTCATGCCGATGGAATCAGGCATGGAATGGATCTGGCGGCGGCAGCTCGTGTCGCGCATTGATAGGCTGTCCTCCATGGAAACCATCAAGGGCCCGCATCCCTCCACACTCGACGAAGAAAAACTCCTGAAGGAGTGCGATGTCGAATTCGGTCGGACCACCGGGCCCGGCGGACAGAATCGCAACCGAAGAGATACGGCGACGACGATCACGCACCGGCCCACCGGAGTCATCGCGGCCGCATCCGAACGAAGAACCCAGGCGCAGAACAGAAGTCGTGCAGTGTTCCGGCTGAGGATGAAAATGGCGGCTGTGATCAGAACCCGGACGCATCATGAGCACCACACCTGCAGCAAGTTATGGAACGAACGCCGGCAGGGAAAGATGATCTCGGTCAATCCGATGCATCAGGACTATCCATCGCTGGTTTCAGAGGCACTCGATGTCATCGTCGCCAGGCGCTACGACGTCGCGGGTGCGGCTGGCGTCATGGGTGTGAGCATGTCCCAGCTGGCCAAGCTGGTCCGCAACAACAAGCGTTGCTTCGCGGTGGTCAATCGTGGTCGCGAGGCCCAGGGCCTTCCTCGTCTCAAGTAGATCTAGGATTCCATCGCGAGCCGGCAGAACATCTCGACCCCGGTCGTGATGGCGTTGTCGTTGAAGTCGAAGGCTGGATGATGAAGCGACGGTATCGACTCCTGATCGGGCGGGCACAGGCCCAATGCGAAGAAGCATGAGGGGATCTTCTGGCAGTAGTAGGCGAAGTCCTCTCCACCCATGACCGGGAACTCCAGTGGCTCGACCCGATCGTCACCGATGACCGATCTGGCAAGGTCGTGGAAGGATTCCGTCGTGGCCGCATCGTTGCGAGTCACCGGATAGCCGTCGTGGTAGTCGATCTCGATTTCGCAGCCGAGCGTCGCGGCGATTCCCGTTGGTATCTCGTGGACGGCGGTTCTGAGGACCTGTCGAGCGTCCTCATAGAGTGCTCGAACAGTCCCCTTCAGATGGCATTCTCCCGGAATGACGTTGTAGGCTTCGCCGGCATGGATGCTTGTGACGGAAACGACACCCCCCAGGACAGGATCGACTCGACGCGAGACGGCTTGCTGGAGCGTAGTGATGATCGTGGCCGCCGTACTCACGGGATCAATGGTGGTGTGCGGCATCGCAGCGTGTCCGCCACGTCCTCTGATGACCATCGAAAAGGAATCGGCCGATGCCAACAGGGGACCAGGTCGCGATCCAACCACGCCCTCGGGAAGCATGGGCCAGCCGTGCAGACCGTACATCCGCTCGATCGGTGGGCCGATCACGGTGCCATCGAGGCATCCGTCCTCGACCATTCGCTTGCCTCCGGCGCCACCTTCCTCGGCTGGTTGAAACAGGAACGAGACGGGATGCGGTAGTCGCTGATCATCCGAAATGGACTTGAGTACGCGGGCCGCACCCAGGAGTATGGCCGTATGGCCGTCATGTCCGCAGGCATGCATTCTTCCATCGATGGTGGAGGCGTGCGGAACGCCGCTCTGCTCATGGATGGGCAGGGCGTCGATGTCGGCCCGAAGTCCGACTGCCTGCTGGGCGTCTCCCTGCAGATGGGCAAGCACGCCCGTGCCACCTGCCAGATCGCCCTTGAAGTCTATGCCGGCGCGTTCGAGTTCCTCGCGAATGCGACCACTCGTTCGGTGTTCCTCGTACATGATCTCGGGATGTCTGTGAAGATCATGCCTGAACTCGATGAGTTCGGGGAGAATGGCATCGATGTGGTCCCGGATGGTTGCTGAAAGTTGAGCCGCGTCGACTGTCATGGATCGCCCCAGTTCTGGATTCTCTATTCGTCCTGCATGTCGTCCGAATCGTCCTCGATCCGAACGAGCTTCGTCGTGGAGAGCATGAGATCCAGATCATCGTTCCCATCGACCTGCCATTTGCCGATCAAGTTGCCTTCCGCGTCGTAGATGGCGATGACGGGTTCCTCGAGAACGGTTTCCTCCGGAAGGCCCAGTCCCAGTTTCGACTCGAGGGCCATGCCCTCGAACTGGTTGATCTCATCCTGTACCTCAGCCATGGCCTTCTCGTAGAGATCCCGTCGTTTCATCAACGTGTCCAGACCGACGGCCATCGAGTCGAACATCGGATCGTCATCTTCGGGAAGCTCCGGCCAGGTATCGAGCTCGTTGCGTTTGCGAAGTAGATCGATCGCCTCACCCAGGGCATTGTCCTTCAGGTTGTCCACGACCCACTCGTCATCGACGATTTCAGGGAGCTGCTCGTATTCGCCGCCGATGTCGACGAAGGGAAGCCGAGCACGGATTCGTTCACTGTTTTCCTCATTGGATTCAGGGACGACGCATCCTTCGGATGGATCGACTCCCCACGGTTCCTTCGAGGCGTACTTGGCCTTCTGCAGATGTCGTCCATTGGGCAGGAAGTAGTACTTCGTGGTCATCTTAAGCAGTCCGTTGCCGCCTTCCAGGGGACGAAGTTCCTGTACGGAGCCCTTGCCGAACGAGCGTTCGCCGATGACCTTGGCACGGCCATGATCCGACAACGCACCGGAGACGATCTCGCTGGCCGATGCGGAGCGGCTGTTGATCATCACCACCAGTGGAAGCGACTCCCACGGGCTGCTCTTGCGAGTCTCGTAGACTTCGCCGACTTCCTGCTTGTCGTCCCTTGGTGAACGGATGCTCACGATCTCGCCCGAATCCAGGAACAGATCGACCATGTCGACGGCGGCTTCAAGTGATCCACCGGGGTTGTCCCGCAGATCGAGAATCAATCCCGTCAGCGGCTGCTGGGCATTGGCCTTCTTCAAGGTGCTTTCCAGCTCATCCACGGTCCTGTCGGTGAACTGATCGATTCGAACGTAGATGATTCCATCGTCACCGAGGTGGTACTGCCAGTCATCCTCCGTCGTGATCAGGCCATGGATGTTGGAGGTTCGGATGCGACCTCTGATGATGGTCACCTCCTCCTCTTCACCGTCTTCGTGGCGAAGGAGAACCTTGACTTCGGTCCCGGGCGTGCCAAGGAGACGACCGATGCAGTCGTCCTCAAGCTCACCAACAGTCGGCCAGCCATCGATCTCGAGGACTTCGTCGCCCGGGCGTACGCCCGCGGCCAGAGAAGGGGAGCCTCTCATGGGTGTCATGATCTTGAGTGGTTTGGTCTTGTAGGCCCTGCCGCGATTCTCGATGCGAGCACCGATTCCGGCATAGTCGCCACTGAGCTCCTTCGTGAAATCGCTCTCGAGGGATGGGGGGATGTACTGGGAATACTGATCGTCGAGGGATTCGATCATGGCGGCAATCACGGCTTGCTGCATGGCCTGGCGATTGGCGTTCTTGACGAAATCATCCATGATGTGTCCGTGAACATCGGCGATGGGGTCGAACCATCGATTTCCATCGACACGGCTGGCAATTGCGGCAGGAAGCTCGATTATGAGGACGCCGGTGAGGATGATCAGCAGCGTCTGGGCAATCGTTCGACGAATATTCATGAATCAATGACCTCTCAGTGGCACCTAGAAGGGTACGATTTGCACGGTGACTTGTTCGAGATCACTGACTGAATCGACAGCGAGTGTCCGGAACGAGCCCGTGTCCCAAAGTCTACACCACCATAAGAGGCCCCGATTCGATCATGAGTCAGATCCACCGTGAGGAGTTGAAAGTCGCCCGTGAGCGGGCTGTACTCGTAGCGGTCGAACTGCCGGGGGCCAGACTGACCACCCGTGAGAGGCTTCATGAACTGACCGCCCTGGTGGCCACGGCCGGAGCTGAAGTGGTCGGTCATCTGCATCAACGCCGACGACTTCCCAGCGGGCGAAGCTTCATCGGCAAGGGAAAGCTGGAGGAGCTCACTCATCTGGTCGAGATGGTCAAGGCCACCCTTGTGATCTTCGACCATGATCTGACGCCCGCCCAGATCAGGAACATCGAGCAGGAGACCTGCTGCAAGATCATCGATCGCAGTGAATTGATCCTCGACATCTTCGCGCGTCGAGCCTCGACCCATGCGGCCAAGCTGCAGGTCGAGATCGCCCAACTCGAATACACCTATCCTCGTCTTCGAGCCATGTGGGACCATCTCGGGCAGGTGACCGGGGGCGCGCCCGTGGGCATCGGCACCCGAGGTCCGGGCGAGCAGCAGCTGGAGATCGATCGTCGGCTCGTCCAGAGAAGATTGAAGCAGCTTCGCAACGAGCTCGATGGCATTCTTCGTCGCAAGGAGCGAGAGGTCGCCTCACGAAACGAGGACCATTTCACCGTTGGACTCGTGGGCTACACGAATGCGGGCAAATCGACGCTCTTCAATCGTGTCAGCGATGGTGGAGGCGCCTTCGCGAACAACAAGTTGTTCGCGACACTGTCGAGTCGAGTCGAGAAATGGCTCGTCGGCACGGGTACAAGCGTGCTCGTCAGCGACACCGTGGGTTTCATTCGGGATCTGCCGCACCATCTGATAGCCTCCTTCCGTTCCACACTCGAGGAGACCGTCCACGGTCAGTTGCTCCTGATCGTGCTCGATGTCTCGGATCCGACGGCTCGTCAGCAGCTTCGCATCGTCGAGGAGACACTCCAGTCGATAGGTGCGTCGCACCAACCCAGAATCCTCGTCCTGAACAAGGTCGATTCTCTTGAGCGGCCGGATGATCTGCTGCCCTGGCTGAAGTCCTATCCAGGCTCGATTCCGATCAGTGCCCGAACGGGAGATGGACTTGATGAGCTGGCACAGCAGGTGCTCGAGAACGTTCTTGGTCCCCAGAGGAAGGTGACGGTTGAAATCCCCCTCGCCAGCGGACGAATGGTCGACTTCATGGAGCGACGAACGGACATAGAGGATCGCGACTACCAGGGTGATCGTGTTCGATATCAAGTCAGGCTGGGCAAGCGGCAGGCTGAACAGCTCCTTTCCCGAGGTGGTGACG
The DNA here is from genome assembly GCA_002364555.1 of Phycisphaerales bacterium UBA3158. Taxonomy (GTDB): domain Bacteria; phylum Planctomycetota; class Phycisphaerae; order Phycisphaerales; family SM1A02; genus UBA1668. The sequence goes on from DEYM01000108.1 coordinate 11,767, forward strand.
CCACGATCGACGGTATTCAGCTTCGACAGGCAATCAGTGACATCTGGCCCGGGCGATCATGGTCGGGTCCACCGTTCGACGGTCAGGATGGTGTACTCACGAATGGGGACGCCTCATCGGGTGATCAGGAGCCATCCTGATGTCTGTCGGTCGCTCTTCCGGCGATGGGCTTCATGTCCACAGGCACGAGCTTGATCAGGCGGTCGTTGCCCGGGTCGAGACGTGGGGAAAACGGCCGGAACTCTCCGAGCTCTATCAACGTCTTCGCAGTCAACGTCAGAGAAGACCCTTCATGGACGCCTGGGCCGAGGTGGTCATCGCCGATCGATTCGATCAGATGGGGTGTGAGCTGGCTGTCGAGGTTCCCACGCCAACGGGTCGAACGTGCGATCTCAGAGTCCGGCGTGACGGGAGAGAATTCCATGTGCACATCAAGCGACTGCACGACGGCAGAAAAAGTCGTCGGATCAGGATCTCTCCCCGATTGAGGGTCCTTGAAGGCATCGAACGTCCCTGGCTCGTGAGGGTCAGATGGACCCAGGGGCTCGCTGATGCCGAGATGCAGGAGCTGGTGGTCCGATGCTCCGAGTTTCTTCTTCAGGCCCGTGTCGGAGATGAATTGACCGTGCGATCGACGACCGGCCGGGAACTGGGTGGGATCCGAGTCGTTGCCCCCTGGGACAGCCGCACGGTCTCGCTGGCGTTCGGACTACCGGAGGGTTTTCAGGAACGAGGGCAGAAGATCAGGCGGCTGATGGAACGAGCCAGTGGGCAGTTCATGCCCAAGTCGGACAATGTGATTCTCATCGCGACGCCCTATGCCGATGATCTGGCGGATTTCGATGCGGCGCTTCTTGGCAGCAATGTCGAGCGATGGGATCCGTCCCAGCCTCCCGGGGAGCGGATGAAGTGGGCTCGGGCGGATGATGGATTCTGGCACGGCACCTCGAGGGATTCCTCGCGTGTCATGGGCTGGTTTCGACTTCGTCCGTCTGTCGACCAGCTCAGATGCACATTCCGGTTCCGGGACCAATCGCGACCGGCGCTGCGTTCGCTCCTGCTAGCATGTCTGGCCAGTAATACCAAATCGGACTGATCGAACCGTATCGAAGAGAAAGTATCCATCAATGCACGATCCACGTGAAACCAAGCTTGCTGAATTGCTCATCAACCACTCGACCCGTCTTCAGGCTGGTGAGCACATCCTCATCGAGGCCTTCGACATCCCGGGATCTATGGTGATCGAGGCTGTTCGCGCCGCTCGTCGAGCAGGGGGGCATCCGCATGTCGTCCATCGTGACAATCGTGTCATGGCGGCCCTTCTGGAGGACGCCGACGATGAACAATTCCGAGCATGGGCCGATCACGATCTTCATCGCATGAAGGGGATGGACGCCTATCTGGGGCTCCGCGGCGGCTTCAACATCAACGAACAGTCAGAGGTGCCCAAGGATCGAATCAAGGCGTGGGGACAAGAATACATGCAGCCTGTGCACATGCAGCAGCGTGTGAAGAAGACCCGCTGGTGCGTGCTGCGATGGCCGACTCCGAGCATGGCTCAGCTGGCAAGCATGGGTACCGAGGCCTT
>DEYM01000173.1 GCA_002364555.1 Phycisphaerales bacterium UBA3158
AAGAAGACCGGTTCCAAGAAGGCTGCTTCGAAGAAGACCGGTTCCAAGAAGACTGCCGCCAAGAAGGTTGATCCACCAACTCGAAGAAAGCGTCGTCAGACGGTTGTCGAGGCTGTGCTGGCTTCGGAGACGGACTCAAGAGGCTTTGTCATCGTCAACGGTCGTCGTATCAGAAGAATCTCAGCGGAAGCAACCAAGAAGACGCGAAAGCGTTCTTCTTCAGCGGTTGATTCAGCCAAGATCAAGAAGCCCGAAGATGACAAACCCGTCAAGACGAAGCTGTCCAGGCAGGAGCTCAAGCAATTCCGTGAGCTGTTGATTTCAAAGCGAAAAGAGCTTCTGGCAGCAGTCGACTCCATGGAATTCGAGGCCTTGCGTTCTGATGATGGGGATACATCAAGCATGCCGATCCACATGGCGGATGTTGGTTCCGATGCCTATGAGCAGGATCTCATGCTTGGAATGGCTGCCAGTGAAAGGCAGCGTATTCGTGATATCGACGATGCGCTTGAACGAATTCGGCTTCAGACCTACGGCGTCTGTGAACTCACCAAGAAGCAGATTTCGAAGAAGCGACTCAACGCCAAGCCCTGGGCGAAATACACGATCGATTCGGCACGCAAGATAGAGCGAGGCCTGTGAATCGGCCTAATCCGGATCAACGCACATGGTCATCACCCGGATGCTGGCTGCTGCTTCTGGTTGTCATAGCAGTCGGGCTCACCGCAGATCTGGTTTCCAAACAGTGGGCATTCCACTCCGTGGCCGGTACACCGGTGGTCGTTTCACGACATGCGCTTGTCGAGAATCCCGGTTTCAATCCGATTCCACCGCATCAGAGTGTGGTCGCCATTCCAGGGCGTCTCCTGAATTTTCATCTGGTGCTCAATTCAGGTGCCGTATTCGGTATCGGCAGTGAGCAGCGGGGGTTTTTCATCGGATTCACGCTCATCGCGATCATCGTTGCGGTGTACATATTCGGCTGGCAGACAAGGCGTTCGAGCCTCATGGCTCATATCGGAATAGGTCTGGTGATGGCGGGGGCTCTAGGGAATCTATGGGACAGGCTCATGATCGGGCGTGTCAGGGACTTCCTACACATGTTTCCCGGACGACAGCTTCCCTTCGGCTTGCAGTGGCCTGGTGGAGGCTCGGAAATCTTCCCCTGGATATTCAATATCGCGGATATGCTGCTGCTGTTGGGCATGGGAATTCTGCTGATCCATCTCCATCTGGCTGATCGGAGAGAGCAGCGTCAACAGGCATCGATCAAAGCTGCTGAATCGGAATCTTGACCCTCTGAAGGCCTCTGGGCCCTTCTCTGGCTGGAGGTATCCGACGTGCTGCTCAAGGTTGATTACAATGCTCCGCTTAGGACAGGTGTCCGAGTGGCTTAAGGAGCACGCTTGGAAAGCGTGTGTGCGTTTTTGCGTACCGTGGGTTCGAATCCCACCCTGTCCGCTTTTCCCATGCCCCCGTTAACTCGGGGTGCATGTGGCCCGGGCTGTAGCGCAGCTTGGTAGCGCGCTTGACTGGGGGTCAAGAGGTCGACGGTTCGAATCCGTCCAGCCCGATTCGGCTCGGTCATATGACCGAGCCGATTATCGTTTTGGATGGAGTCGGCATGGTCCCGATCTGCGTGTTACCCCATTCAGCGATTTGATCAAGGCCAGCTGGATGTATTGGAATTCGAACTGCTTCCACCATGGACGGACGCATGTATGTGGTGCACTTTCCAATCGGATTGTTCATCATCGCGTTTCATGACGACGGTCCACCATCCGGTTTGATCGTATTCATGATCGGTGTGGAACGTGGCGATGGCCGAGTCGCCATGCGTTTGGATATCCAAGTTCCTCGGATTTCGTGGCCGTGGATAGGTGGCTGATCGAGTGTCCTCCGGATCATCGGTCGAGGGCTTGAAGGCATTCGCGACAGCGGTCCCGGTTTCCAGTCGGTGGACTTTCGATGGCGTCGACAAGAAGCCTGTCGCAGTTGGTGCAAACGTGTTGGCGAAACGGTTCCAGTCCAGATTGTCCGAAGATGCAAGCAGGTGTTCCAGATGATCATTGATCTCCTGACGCGAGGCCGGTCGTGGAATCTCCCTGGATGAATCATCCTGCGTCGCCTGTCCGGTCGGATCCGGTGACGCCGGATTGGTCGTGGCCACTATCAGTGTTCCATCATCGAGTCTGACGACTCCGGGATCCGAACCTGGTACATCGAGTACCGGGCCGGGCTTCCATTGTCCGTCCGGTTGGAGATCCGCCGTCCAGATCCCGGATGTGGTCGACGTTCCATAGAAACGGAGTCGTCCCTCCGCTTCCAGCAGGCATCCAAGCCACTGATCGTCGGCGCCCATGATCGGCAGGTTCTCATTTCTCCCAAACACGAGTCCGTCCTTTGAGCTTGCCGAGTAGGCGCCCGTCCCGATTCCAGGCTGCACTGGAGCGATCAACTCGTAGCTGCCTGAGATTCTCGCCACGGCACAGTTCATGACCGAGACATCGGGAACGACGAATCGATCGCCTCTTTCGAACGTCCAGTTGATTCCATTGGAGGAGATCGCCGAGCCTATGGTCGGTTTCGACTTCGCCGGATCGCTTCCCTGCATGAGCGTGAAGTACATCCGCATCCTTCCATCGGCCATCTGGATGATGGTCGGATCGAATGGAAAGCGGGTTCGAGCAGGTAGTCCGGGGATCTCGACAGGTGTCGTCGCCGTCCATGTCCTGCCCTCATCATTCGAGAAATGAACGGCAATGTGATCGAACATGTCAGGTACGTCATCCGGGAACCATTGATGGGCCATGATGAGCGAGTCGTCGTTCATCCGGCAGATCGTGGCCACGGCAGATCGTGGAATTCTGGCGACGAGGGCCTTCTCGCCGGAAGGGCTGATCCGGTGGACCAGTACCTCCTGACTGCCTCTGTCCATCGATCCAGGGGGCGTATTGCCTGACGGGACGGTTCCCAGCCATACCGAGATTTGAAGCGTGATCATGATCAGAGACATGGAATTGACCCTCATTGGAAACTGATTGTTGGCAGGTCCCGATGCCTGCTCCGGTACAGTACACGCATGGACCACAACTGCCATCCGAATTTGACCATACTTGATCATCCATTGATTCAGGACAAGATGAGAAGGCTCCGGGATGAAAAGACGGCGCCGACCGATTTTCGTCATCTCATCAGTCAGGTCGCAGGGCTCATGACTTTTCAGGCAAGCCGTGATCTCGACATCGAGGAGACCCTTGTCACTACACCGATGGAGGAGACCACGGCAGCTCGTCTGGCAGCTCCAGTCACACTGGTTCCGATTCTCAGGGCGGGACTTGGAATGGTCGAGGGCATCGTGTCGCTGGTTTCCGAAGCCAACGTCGGACACATAGGTCTCTACAGAGACGAGGATACCCTCAAGCCAGTGACCTACTACTGCAAGTTGCCTCCGATGGTGGCGGATGGACCGGTGTTCCTGGTCGATCCGATGCTCGCCACCGGAGGTTCCGCCATCGCCGCCACGGAAGTCCTGAAGTCACATGGATGTCGCGACATCCGGCTGATCTGTCTGGTGGCGGCTCCGGAGGGTGTGAAGGCCATGGCGGAATTGCATTCGGATGTGCAGATCTTCGTAGCGGCCCTCGATCGTCAGCTCAATGAGCGGGGGTACATCGTTCCGGGTCTGGGAGATGCTGGAGACCGTATTTTCGGTACGAAGTAGTCGAAAAGGACGATTGGTCCTCTCGATGTCGGCGGGAACTTTCAGAAATCGACCTGGTATTGAATTTGAGTTCATTTGATGTCGAGTTATCGTGAAATGTCAGGGATGCATCCCAGGCAGGGCACGTATGACCGGTATGTACCCAATGTGTCTGCATTGGTCAGACGCGAGACATGAACTCGAAATCTTGCTCCAGAGCAGAACCAAGGACACAAGACAAATGAACACATTCCTCCTGGCAAGTTCGGTTCTCGTGACCGCCTCGACGGCTGCCATGGCTGACAGCACGACTCGTCTGGGCTGCGACTCCGACATCAACGGCGATGTCGTCGTGGATGTGAGCGATGTCCTGGACATCGTCTCCTCCTGGAACACACCGTCCCATGACACCAATGGTGATGGAAACTGCGGTGTGTATGAAATCCTCCAGGTGCTCGATGAATTCGGTCGGACCTGCCATCCCTTCGTCAATGACGTTCAGGTGGCCATGGACTACGACGCTGGAGTTGCCATCGTCACGGGCGCTGGACTGGCGGACCATGTCATGGGGCCATTCGATGGAACGGGCATATGTGACAATCCCAATACCCCGACAAATCAGAATTTCGAGTGGCGCATCCCACTGCAGCCGGTACGAACGAGCAATCCTGCCATCGATCTTCTGAATACGCTTGGTGCCGTGGGTGTCAGTGTCAACGGCGTATCGGTGTACAACCCATACGATGGTGGGGGTGTCGATGCTCCAAGCACGATCTGCATGGACAATTTCAATGGACATCCATCTCCGGATGGCTCCTACCACTATCACCAGGCATCGGATTGGGTGTACGAATCCGATGCTTCCGGTCATTCGATCCTGATGGGATACCAGTTCGATGGTTTCCCGATCTATGGTCCGTACGAAACAGATGGTCTTTTCGCCAAGGATCTCAGTGGTGACGCCGCACTCGATGCCTGCAATGGTCATGAGGATCCAATCCGTGGGTATCACTACCACGCCATCTCCTACGAGCTCGATGCCGGTGGATTCCCGTGGATCGCGGGTTGTTTCGCTGGTGTACCCGAGGAAAGCAATTTCCAGGGTGGTGGTGGTCCGCCTCCGCCTGGAGGTTGCACTGGTTGTGCGAGTGTGATGGCGCCGCCCCCTGTGTGCTTCTGCCTGGAAGGTCAACCGGACTATGCCTCCTGCTGTACCGTCTGGACCGACGGCACCAATGGTCCTGACTGCTGTGAGGGAGCCGCTGCCTGTGGATGGGCCTGTCCCTGATTCAAATTCAGATGAAAATGGAATCGCTGTGGTGGATTCTCTGGGATCTCCACGGCGTCTCTTTTTTCATCTGATTGATCTGCTTCTGACGGAATCAAGGGTATTCTCTGACGTCGCAAACCAATGAGGTGGCCCATGAAAGTCCTATCCGTTTCCTTCCTGTTGATGATTCTCTGCTGCGGATGTGCATCGACACAGAAGCAGGAGGGGCAATCAAAGATCTCCCCGGCTTTGCAGGGGCAACCCGGTGATGTCGTGGTACTCATATTCGCCAGCCCCGACTGTCCGATCTCCAACGCACTGGCGCCCGAGTACGAACGGCAGCATCAGGACATGCTGAGGAACGGGGATCGCTTCTATCTCATCCATGCGCGTACGGATGTGACGGATGCAAAGGCCGCCAAGCATGCTTCGGATTACGAACTGACGATGCCCGTCATCGTTGATTCCAGGCACGAACTGGTCAACACCATGAATGCGACCGTCACGCCCGAGGCGGTCGTTCTGCGCTTCGACGACAATGGGAAGTGGTCCAAGGTCTATCAGGGCCGTATCAACGATCTCTATGCGTCTCTGGGCAACCGTCGTGATCATGCAACGCGTTTCTGGCTTCGCGATGCCGTTGATGCCGCTGCTGGTGGTGACTCGATAGCGGTCGCCTACCGGGAGCCTCTTGGATGCTACATCGAGAAGATGCCTTGATTCCCCTGGTGCTCTGCTTGACGGCCTTGCCCGTTCAGGGCACGTCCACTCCGACCTGGCATGGGGAGGTCGAGGGCATCGTCGAGCAGCATTGCAGCGGATGCCATTCATCATCCGGTCCGGCTCCGTTTCCGCTTCGGAGCTATGAGGATGTCGCCAATCGATCCAATTTCATCGAGGTCGTCATTCGTGAAGGCATCATGCCTCCATGGCTTCCGTCTGATTCGGGTCTTCCACTCCAGTCCCATCGGGGACTGTCCAAGCGTGAAATCCAGACCGTTTCGGATTGGATCCGGGGGGGACGTCCCATCGGCCAGTCTGGAGAGGTCTCTCCGAAGGACGATCGGGTTGCTGGTATTCCTGAAGCGGATCTCTCGATTCGCATGACGAATCAATGGATGATCCCAGCGGAAGGTGGGAAGAACTGGGGGCGTCGAGAAAGGGACAAGCGGACGTTCGTCCTGCCCTTGGGAAATGACCGTTCGCTTCGAGTCCGGGAGATGCGATACGAGACATCCGCTCCCAAGGCTGTTCATGCCGTTTCCTTTCTGGCAGATGACCAGGGGCACGCCAGATATGTGGATGAACGGGAGGAGGGGCCTGGTCACTACATGACCGGTGATGTGAATGACAGGCCATCGGGGGAACTGGGCAGTGTCGGCATCGGAAGCAGATCGCTTCAACTACCTCCTGGATACCACTGGGAGATACCGGCTCGATCTGATCTTGTGATGCAGGTGCATTTCCGACCAACCGGTCGCTCCATGCCCCTGCAGGAATCGGTGGACATGTGGTTCGTGAAGGACGAGATGGACAGCCGGGCTGTCCGTACGCTTCTGAACATGATCTGGCGGGTCGATGTCCCTACAGGGGAGATCTCCAAGCTGACCGAGTCCTGGATGCTTCCCGTCGATGTGGATCTGCTTGGATTCACGGCAAGAGGATCGGGCGTCCTGACCGAACTTGATCTGACGGCACACTTTCCGGATGGTCGGATCGTGAAGCTCCTGGATATTCCCGATTTCGACCCGCATTGGAGGCAGACCTGGCTGCTTGAGAAGAGCAGCCGCCTGCCTGCGGGAACCAGAGTGGTGGGTTCATGGGCTCTGGAGAACACAAACGACAACCCACGAAATCCATTTATCCCACTCCAGCGATATGTCACGGCACGTCGAACCGGTGTGCTGGCGACCATGCTGCACGTGGCGGCCGTCGATTCCGTCGACGATGAAGCGTTGAAATCATGGCATCAAGGCATGATTCGTTCCAGGCCGGCAGCTCAGAAGCCCACCGTTGAACCGGACAAGTCGCCGTCTGGCCAGTCTTGATTCTGTCGCGATGAATCCGGTCGCTTGATACATGGTGCCTTTGCGCGATAGTCTGCCTTGCAGGTATTCGATGAAGGGTTGTTTCCGACCCTCAAAAAATTCAACTGTGAGGATCCATTCCATGGCTCGCGTATGCTCAATCCTATTGGTCGCTCTTGTGATGATTGGTTGTTCGGCGACGCCGGAGACCTCCGAGGCTCGTGGCGAACTCTCCGATCAGGCACAGGCGACGACAAGTCGTTTTCGTGAATTCGATTCCCGAACCAATTCATTCTTCGACAGCGCCTATGGATATGCCGTGTTTCCGAAGATCACGAAGGGTTCCGCCGGAATCGGTGGAGCCTACGGTCGGGGAGTCGTCTACAAGGGTGGTCAGATGACTGGATATTCCAGCGTCACCCAGGGAAGCATCGGTGCCCAGCTTGGTGGCATGTCGTGGTCAGAGATCGTCTTCTTCCAGAACCGTTGGGCCTATGACAAGTTCACGAGTAATGAATTCGCCGCCTCCGCGGATGCCTCCTGGGCTGGTCCCGACAAGGGTGGTGCCAACACGTTGAACTACAGCGACGGTGTCATGATCTTCACGATGGATGCTCGCGGCCTCTCTGCCAGTGCGGCCATCGGGGCGCAGCAGTTCAACTTCGAAGCGGCCAATTGAGCACTGAGGGAAACATCGAAGCCGCTTCAGATTTTCTGATCGTGGGTGTCATCGAGACATCGATTTATGTCGATGACATGAAGCGTTCGGTCGACTTCTATTCCGAAACACTCGGATTCACCCCTGCGGATACGGAGCAGGGCCGAAGATTGGCTGCGATGTGGGCGGGTCCGAGACAGGTGCTGCTCATCTGCCTTCGTGGTGGCTCCGTGAAACCCATAGAGATAAGAGGAGGTCACATCCCTGCCCATGATGGCAGAGGGCCTCTCCATGTCTGCTTCGGCGTTACCGAAGAGAGCCGGGAATCATGGCGAAAGCGCCTGGCCATGTCGAATGTCCCGCTCACTGGCGAAGTTGACTGGTCGACAGGTGGCTGGAGCCTGTATTTCGATGATCCTGACGGTCATGTCATCGAACTCAAGAGTTCGGATTGGTCTGGCAGACCTATTTGAGCCGGGCTGTGCCGTCGCTCGGGTTCGACTACAGATTCGCAATCATGACGAGAACAACTGCCGACGTGGCCACCACGGCCCTTCTGGCCCAACGTTCAAATCTCATGTTCAATGTCCTTCCTGCGCATCGATCTTCACGTAGATGCGTAACTTCCCTATCCAAACACTAATCCGTATTTGAGGGATGCCAAATCAACTCGCCGGATTTTCATCAGATTCCGCCGTCTGGTTGATTTGTGAGGTCTGAGGAACAGCAGGACTGAACTCGTTCCTGAAGGCGTCAGATCATCAGGAGCGTGATCAGCAGCCATACCGAGGTGGTCAGTGGCCAGAACACCATCTTGGCGATCTTGTCATGGGTACTCATGGAGCTCATGTGGTCTTCGGAGGTCTGCAAGATGTAGCTGCTGACCACTACCAGCATCATGATTCCGAATACGGAGGCGTTCAGAGCCTGCTTGTAGGGCTGCAGAAGCGATGCCTGGTCGCCGATGCTGCCATCGATCGTGTTGAGTACGAGAACGGCCATGAGCGGTCCGACCACGACCAGTACCTGCATGGTGTCGTAGCCCAGTCGACCTCTTCGATTGTCGTGCCGGGTACTCATGAGCGTCAGTACGAACAGTATGGCCAGAACGGCCAGTAGCGGCATGAGATCATCAAGGATGATGGAGGACAGGTCCCTGAGGGTTGCGAACACGAAGACGCATCTGGGGGCGTCGTTCCCAGCAAGTGGTACGGTGACGGCGGCTTTATCAGGATTCACGGCAGCCATGTACATGCCCATGAAGGATTCGATGTAGACCTCGCCAGGGGTCACGACTGTGGAGGCCAGACCCGGCGACAGGTTGGCGTTCATCGACCAATAGTCATTCAGATTGGGAAGCAGGAATGTGTTCGATGAAAGAGGAGAGATATCCATCGGAACTTCCATGACCTGATTTCCAAACGGATAGAGGGCCGATCGTGTCATTTGAGAAAACTCGGCCTTGAAGCTGAAGCTAATCAACTCATGATCGTCCATCGTCTTCTTGTTGAGAAGATTCCATTCCTCATTCGATGCTGTCGGGAACAACACATTGTTCGGACGTGGATCCGGAATGGAAAGCGGTACCTTCAGCCACGCTCTCCCGATGAGGGCGCAGCCCGCGCCGTTGTAATCGACTGCATCGACATAGATGGTCACGTAGCAGGGGGCTATGGTCGCGTTCTGATTCAGCGTCTGCTGGCGAACGAGATAGTTGGCCTTGAATTCATCGAGTACCTGGACATCGGTGATCGGGATGATGCTTTGGCTGATGGGTGGGGAATCTTGTCGGACAATGACCCACAGATAGACCAGGCCGACGACCATGATGATCGATGCCAGTGTCGACATGAGGAAGAGATTTCGAGTTCCCGGTATCCACATGCAGATCAGCAGTATGATTCCCGCCACCGCGTAGCTGAGATAGCCCGTGGTCAGGACACTGGGAGCGAATGTCGAGTTCATTTCAGGAACAAGTTCATTCTCATATTGGATCAGGCATATCGCGATACTCAGGTTCGGGACTGATATCGAGGAAATGTAGAATCGGCTGGTGTAGTCCTCGCCTGCGAAACTTTCTGTGTTGGGCTTGTTGTCCTTGATGCTCTGATGGATCAAGGGCATGGCGAATTGATATTCGTCAAACGGAATGATGTTTTCCGAATAGGGATTGTTCATCGGATAGCCGAGTACTCTGAAGTGATCCTGTTGCAGGCGATCAGGGACAACCATGAAGCTCCAGCCAGTGCTGGAAAGATTCATTCCAAACAGCTTCTGATGGAGATTCGTCTCGGTTCCATAGCTCCAGATGGCACCGCCTTCGCTTGGCTTGACGCCCATTTCCAGAGGCATGATCAACTGTATGCCATCGTCCAGTTCCTTTGGCAGAAGGCATGGAGACGTGACTCCCATTCGAGTGCCATTCCCGGTGATTTGATCCAGGCTGTTCCAGTCCGGGACCGTCACCCATGCCGCTGTTTTCCTGACGAAGGAAGTGGAGCTATCGGATGAATTCATGTCTTCAAGTCGAAGCTCGAGGATGTATGGATCCTCACCGTCTTGTGCTGGAACGAGTATTCCCACGCAACTGGAGAAGTCATCGGGGTTGTCGATGTACTCCTTCATTATGTCTTTGACCCGAGCCTCATCGCCGCTTTTCCATGCCTCCTGGATTCTTTTCAGCACATCTGTGGCGATGAGCGTCTCAGTCTCCATGATCTTCTCGGCGCCATCGCAGGCATTGCAGGCCCTCTGCATGGCTTTCGCTCTAACGCTGTTCTGCAGGGTGGTGTCCTTGATGAACATCAGGATGCCCATGATGAGAAGCCACGCGACAAAGGCCGTCGAGAGCCATTTCAGCAGGCGTATCAGCAACGTGTTTTTCTTGGTTCGGGAGGCATTCATGAGGATGTGATACTCAGGTTCTGGTCGGAATTCAATGGTACCAAGGGAGGGAAGCTCCGAAACGTCTTCCTGGAAGGTATCCTCCAGCTCTATGGAATTCATACCCCATGAAATTGATCAGGATGTGTTCGTGCTCCTCGCCGATGGCGGCATCAATCGTGACAATGCCAAGGTGTTCACGGAGGATGTCGAATCGATGGTGGCCAACGGCTTCAACAAGTTGATTATCGACTGTTCGAAGCTCGATTACATCTCGAGCAGTGGACTTGGAACATTGCTGGTGCTCAACAAGAGGATGAAGGCCGCTGGTGGCGATGTGAAGCTGTGCAGTCTCAAAGGAATCGTCGCACAAGCCCTTCAGTTGATACGCCTGGACCATCTCTTCGGTATCTATACCGATCTTGGACAGGCTCGACTGGCCTTCAGATCCGGTGATGAAGAGTCCTCAGATGGAGAAGCGTGAAGGCATGTCCTCATTGTTTGACTTGAGCGGACGAACTGCACTCGTGACAGGCAGCACCAGAGGACTTGGGAGAGCGATGGCTCTTTCCCTGGCGCAGGCTGGTGCGCGTGTCGTCCTGAACTACGCCAATGACGAGGAGCGTGGTCTCGCCTGTCAGCAGTCGTTCCTGAAGGCGGGGCATGAATCACTGCTGGTCGGTGCTTCCGTCGTAGAGGAAGAGGACGTGGACAGACTGGTTTCGACCGTGGAGTCGGCATTCGGCGGTATCGATATTCTCGTCGTCAATGCCACGCCGATGCAGCCTCGAAACCCCATCGAGTCGTATGACTGGGCATTCCATCAGCAAATGATCGACTACTTCCTGAAAAGCCCCTTCCTGCTTGCTCGGCGAGTACTGCCCCACATGAAGAAGCAGGGCTGGGGAAGAATAATCAACATGGGATCCGAGGTGCTGGCGAGAGGGATCGGGCATTTCAGTCCCTATGTCGCCGCCAAGGGTGCCCAGTACGGATGGACGAAATCGATGGCCACGGAGTTGGCTTCCCATGGCGTCACCGTCAACATGATCTCTCCTGGATGGATACCGGTCGAAAGACACGCCGGAACATCACAATCGAAGATCGACTCGTATCAATCGGCTGTCCCGGCCGGTCGCATGGGCGTACCGGAGGATCTGGCCGGTTCCGTGGTGTTTCTTGCAAGCGACTCGTCGAGTTTCGTCACCGGTCAGAACATCCATGTCAATGGTGGCGTCACCACGGCCTGATCATGTGCCATTCCGGCGATGTTCGGGACTCGTCCATCGTCATTCACATGGCTCGGTGTTGATCCGTCAGCCGTCTCGATTCGCAAGTAACGTAAATTCATTGGTTGCGCTTGCTGGCATGAAGCTCGACAAGTAGCCTTCAGTCAATCGGACAGCGATCTGGATCGACGGTCGTCGATCAACTCGAGGGACATGAAACATGGCATTCAAAGTGATTGTGAACAGTGCTCCCTTCCTGCTCATCAATATCATTCTCGCTTCATCGAGTGGGCAGACGACGCCGTGGGAATCAATGGACTACGGACCGTTTCTGTCATCCGCCGTAGAAGTCGAGCATGGCAACATCGCCTACAAGGGCGTGGCCGTTCCACTGGGAACGACCCCCGATGGTCAGATGACAATGCTCTTCGATACGGATCTGCTGAGATGGGCGGCGGGCTGGCATGGAGATGGCGTGGATCTCAGGGGAATCGTCTACGACGGTCCTCACGGTATTCATCCGAGGATCGACGGTACGCTCGACTGGAGCACCGGATCAAGACCCGGTGCATCGACATCAGGCGAATTCGTCGACCTCAGACCCTGGAAGTATGGTCCGATGAATCCTCGAGACGGTCGATGGAACGGAGTGCGTGTCAGTGGTGACGAGGTCGCGCTCTCCTACCGCGTCGGTGCGACGCAAGTACT
>DEYM01000118.1 GCA_002364555.1 Phycisphaerales bacterium UBA3158
TTCGCCATCTGCATGCGCCAGCTTCTGGAAGGCCGTCGGCGCAGCCATCACCGGCATGCTCAATTCGTGACCGAGCACATTGGTTCGAGTGGAACGCACCGCGATATCGACGAGAATTCGGTAGTGGAGTCGGGCTCTTCTCCAGGCGGCTTCGTTCTCAGCCAGAGTGATTTCATCGTCCGAGCCGCCGGAGTAATAGTCCCATGCCATCCCGGCGATGTTGTTTTTGGCCCTGGAGGCGTATTCACTAATGTTCAATGGTCTGGATTCGGGCATTCTGATCGTTCTATCCTTGGAGTTGATCTTCCGGCAGGTTAGCCTAGCGGTGTGGCCGAGGGCCATCGAAGAAGACCCTCGATCGACATCTCCGGAGAAAGCACATGCATCATCACACCATCATCGCCCTGGCAGCCATCGCCTTGTTCGTTCCAGCTGCTCATGCCTCCATCGATCGCGGGCCCGATTTCATCGAGCCAGGCGATACCGGTTCCTCGAGGGATACCGCCAAGGATGTGAAGACCGAAGCTGGTGGCACCATCTCCACGATCAGCGGCTCCCTGGGTGGGGGCGGTTTTCGTGGTCAGGGCGATTATCAGGATGTGTACAGGATTCGCATCTCCGATGCATCGGCCTTCAAGATCAGTCTGAAGAATTCCTCCTTCGACATACCCGATGCCATGCTGTTCCTCTTCAACGAGAACGGCAATCCGATCATGGCCAGCAACAACACCGATCCAGAAAATCTGGATCCGGTATTGAACAACGCCGACAACGCCTTCTTCAACGAAGCGGGCATCTACTATCTGGCCATCACCTCGGCACCATCGGAAGCCAGGGTCCAGCTCACCAATGGTGAATCGGTCTCGTTGTTCAACCTCGTCAACAATCCCTTCGGAACCGTCGGTCCAGCCGAGGGAACGGGGGACTTCCAATGGACAAGCGACTGGACGGCGCCCGACTTCGACAATTTCGGAAGCTACCTGATGCTCCTCGATGGTGTCTCGTCCGTTCCCGCACCAGCAGGTCTGGCTCTGCTTGGTCTTGGTCTGCTTGGTGGACGACGACGAAGACGTTCCTGATCAGTCGAACATCCGATGCGTCGTTTCACCTCAGGATGGCGGCCTTGGCCTCGTCGTCTTCGAGGTGGGCATCCATCATGTCCAGATTGCGTCGGATGGACTTCCCAAGAGGCGTTCTGGTGGTTTCCATGGATACCATCCGAGACCAGGCATTCTGGAGTTCCGTTCGGCCACCCTTGATGTCACCTTCATGGAAACGGAGCATGGCATCGAGGCGTGACATGGCCAGACGGTCCATTTCATCCCCATCCATGTCGTACTGGCGTCCGAGGTCCTGCATGACCTGTTGCGCTTCGGCCGTCCTCTTGAGCCCCATGAGGCTCTCGGCCATTATTTCCTGGAGATCGGTGACGGATCGGGAGGAGGGTTTCAGTCGAGCGGTCCGTTCCTCGTAGGCCAGTTGAGCCATCTCGATGGCATCCGCGAATCGATTCTGCCTGAGTCTGAGTCGGGACATCATGGCCTGGCCATTGGCGATCAGTCGTGGAGAGCCTCCGCGTCGCTTGATCTTCATGGAGCGAAGCAGGTCCTGTTCAGCGCCTTCCATGTCACCGATGGACAACTTGGCTTCGGCCAATGTGTTGAGGATGTTCCCGATGCGCCAGTCCTGATCGGGTTTCTCACTGATCGATTTGAGCAGCTCGATCACCTGCTGCATGACGGCGATCCCCTCGACCGACCGGTCATCCTCTATCAGGAGAACGGCCATCGTATTGCGGGCGTCGGCCAGATTCGTGATGAGCGTCTTCCGATCATCGGCATCGGCGTTGTCGATCGCCTGCTCCAGTGCCGATGCCGTCACCTCGAGTTCACGAGTGGCTTGTTCGCCGAGTCCCAGGTCCATGAGAACGACCGCATGATGCCGACTTGTCTTGAGCGTATCCGGATGATGATCGCCAAGCAGCGATCTTCTGATGTCGAGTGCCGTCCTGTAATGTCCTCTCGAGTCATCGAGCTGCTTCTGTCTCCAATGCAGACGACCCAGTTCATGATGGATCAGCGCGGCATTGAGGGACTTCGCCATGCCGGCCTTGTCGAGCGTGTCGAGGGATTCGTGAAGAGCGTTGCTGGCATCGTCGAATTCGCCGATGCTGATGAAGTTGGATCCCAGGCTCGTGTTGAGCCGGGCAGACAGTTCCGGGAACTCGGACAGGTTGTCGTTGATGATGTCCGACCAGCGTTCCATGAGATCCGACATGCTGGCGGCCGACATGGGTTGATCGGGATTCTCCCTGTCCATGTTCCCAAGCAGCTGTGTCGCGCTGACCAGCATCCGGTCGGATGTACGATTGAAGTGATCGGCACGGTCCCAGAGAATCGTCATGTAGACGGCGAAGCCCGCGAGGACGATCAGGGCGGCTGCTATTCCCGAAACCGGAAGCCAGTGTCTTCGGAGAAACTTTCTCGCCACATACCAGCCATCGTCACGTCTTGCCTCGATGGCTTCTCCGTTGAGCCAATGACGGATATCCGAGGCGATGGCTGCGGGGGACTGGTATCGGCGATCGGTCTCCTTGTCGAGAGAACGAAGGAGAATTGTCTCGATGTCCTGATCGATCGTGGAATCAATCTGCTTGGGTTGTACCGGTGGTTCGTCGACGATCGATGTGACCATCTGTGCGATCGATCCGGTGACTCTATACGGCCTCTGGCCAAGGAGCATCTCGTACAGGATGACACCCAGGGCATAGACATCGGTTCTCGTATCGACGAGATCAGGATTCCCCGAGACCTGCTCCGGAGACGCGTAGGCGAAGGTGCCCATGAATTCTCCAGCCGCAGTCATTTCGTATTGCGATTCGGTCAGATGGGATTCGTCCACCGCCTTGGCCAGACCGAAATCGAGGATATGGGGTTGGCCCTCCTCGTCCACGAGGATGTTGGCCGGCTTGAGATCCCGATGGATGATGCCCTTCTGATGTGCGTAGCTCACGGCATCGCAGATCCTGATGAAGAGATCGGCTCTTCTGCGGAGGTCCGATGTCCCCGGGGCCTGCGTCCCGGTACCCTCCTGATATTCGTTCAGCGGTACGCCGTCCACGAACTCCATGGCGAGGTAGGCGCTGCCATCGCTCGTGAAACCGCTATCGAAGAGCGTGACGATGTTCGGATGTTTCATGGATGCGACGACTTCGACTT
>DEYM01000012.1:0-3685 GCA_002364555.1 Phycisphaerales bacterium UBA3158
GTGGCTTCTCCAGTGCAACAACTACAGGCGCAATCATTCCTGACTGCGGTGGTGTCGAGCGTCAGCTCTTCAACGACCTGTACTACAGCTACACGGCTACCTGCACTGGCACGGTCTCCTTCAGCACCTGCGGTGCTGCAGACTTCGACACGCTCATCGCTGCATACGATGCATGCGATGGCACCGTCCTTGGCTGCAACGATGATGGAGCCGATTGCCCCTCAGCTGGCACTGATTTCACTTCCATTCTGGATATTGAAATGACCTCGGGCCAGACTGTTAAGGTTCGAGTCGGTGCGTTCGCCGACCTGGCCGGCGCACCTGCCAACGCCAACATGACCATCACCTGCGCAATCCCAGTCGAGGGTGCGTGCTGTGTCGATACCGACTGCATCCCTCTGCTTCCAGCAGACTGCACTGCATTCGGTGGCGATTACGTCGGTGGTCCTTGTGAAGCTGATACCTGTGCAATCCAGGGCAACCTCTGTGAAGAGGCTATCGCAGTAAGCTGCAATAGCGCAACTGCCTACGATTCCACTAACAACTTCGATAGCGCCTACGGCGAGCCAGATGACACGCAATGTGCGGACACTTATCTCGACTGGACCTCCAGTCCTGACGTCTGGTTCACCTTCACTGCTGACGAAGCTGGCACAGTTGACGTAAGCCTCTGCGATGCAGCCGGCTACGACACTTCAGTAGTTCTCTACAGCGGCTCCGCTTGCGGCAGCCTTACTCAGGTCGCCTGCAACGGTGATGCGAGTGTAGAGTCCGGATGTCAGCAGTTCTACTCTGGCATCTATGGTCAGCCTGTCACAGCCGGTGAAACACTCTACGTCCGCGTCGGTGGATGGCAGGGTGCACAGGGTGCTGGCACATTGACTATCACCTGCATCGGTTCAGACGCCACTGGCGCCTGCTGCCTTCCAGATGAAGTCGGTACTTGTGTTCCTGACCAGTCTGCCGCCGAATGTGCTGCAGTCTCTGGTACCTGGAGTGCAAACCAGGCATGTGCTGACGTAACCTGCGCAACGTTCATCGTCTGCAACGGCGTTGGCGTTGGCCCAACACCTGAGTCAGGTGCTTGGACTGCTGGTACTTCAGACCTTGGCGCTGGCTTCCAGCGTGCTGCTGCTGTCTCAGGCGTAACGAGCGTAAGCGAAGTTACCGTCTGGGGTCTGCCACTTGCATTCACCGGTTCATTCGGTGCATGTGCTGACGCAGGTGCATCAATCAATCTCTTCATGGGATTGAGCACTGAGGTTCCACCTTCAAGCGGAAGCTTCGAAGTGGCTACCACCATTGTCGACCCACTGGTCGATACGGGTATCGTCTATGGCGGTCTCTACCCAATGGTCAGCTGGACCTTCCCAAGTGTTGGCTACACCGGCGCTGCACTCAACTCACTGGTAGTTGAAGGCACTTCCGCTGCAGAAGGCGATTGCTGGTTCCTGTGGATGTCCGCAGAACAGGGCACGTCCTATGCCAACGATGGCACCGGCTACATCGAAGAAACCTTCGGTGTCGCCTACTGCATCACTGAGTGATGTAGTGCCATACGGATGAGAACGTCTTCGGACGCTCGACTCCAAACGCACCTTACGCATCCCCCCGATCCTCGGATCGGGGGGATGTTCTTTTGGGGGCCACATGCATTTCAGGGCAGAATCAACGTCTTCCAACTCATCAGACTGGATCCTGAACAAATGTCATGTACCCTTGGGAGATCGTGGATGGTTTGATTGGGCTGGAAGGACTGAAGAGATCCAGCCAAGGGGGGAAGCGATGAATCTCAGGAATCTTGCGTTGCTGGCCGCGACTTCATTGTCCTGGCTGGCCACCACGGCAATGGTCCGATCACAGCCAATCGTCATCAGCGAGTTCATGGCCAAGAACGACCTGACACTCGAGGACGAGGATGGCGACAGCCCCGACTGGATCGAGCTCTGCAACATCGCAACGTCCGTCATCGATCTCGATGGCTGGTCATTGACCGACGACCAGGATGAGCTGGACAAATGGATCTTCCCCCCACTCCTCCTGGAGCCGGGGCAGTCCCTCATCGTCTTCGCCTCGAACAAGGATCGAACAGATCCATCTCAACCGTTGCATACGAACTTCAAGCTCTCCACGGATGGGGAATACCTCGGACTGATCGATCCCTTCGGAACCATCATTCATGACTACGCCCCTTCCTTTCCGGTCCAGCAGGAGGACCTCTCCTACGGTCTAATCGCGGACATCTACAACCAGACCTCCATCGCCCCATCCAGCCAGGCGAGAGTCCTGATACCAACGTCTGGAAACGGCTTGGCGGGCTGGCAGGCGGCCGACTTCGATGACGGCAATTGGGAAAGTGGACCAACGGGAATCGGCTATGACACGGGTGATGATTTCACGCCATACATCGGCCTTGATATCGAAGAGAGCATGTACGGACTGTCGACAACCGCCCTCATTCGGATCGACTTCGAATGGATGGCGGAAGACCTGATCGGCCTGCCACTGAAACTTTCGATGCAGTACGACGATGGCTTCGCCTGCTGGCTCAATGGGACCCCCGTCGCCCAGGCGAACTCTCCGGACCTGGACGAGCTCGACTGGAGCAGCCACGCCCTGGAGACTCGGGATGATGAGGAAGCGATCATTCCGGAGCCATATGACCTGGATTCCAGCTCATGGGCCTTGATCGAGGGAACCAATACACTGGCCATCCAGGTTCTCAATGACAACATCACGAGCCCGGACCTCCTGATGGCCCCCACGCTGGTTTCAAGCCAGGGCTCCTATCTGTTCGAGCAGACCTACCTTTCAAGACCGACTCCGGGTCAACTCAACATCGCAGAAGGCATCGGCATCGGCCCTGATTTCGACGCCATGGAGCATGAGCCGCCTCAGCCTATGGCCGGAGAGGACATCACGATCCGTTGCGAGGTCGAAGCCGAGGATTCGGAAGTCGAGTCCGTCGTGCTGATCATAAGGCGCAACTTCGAGGCGGAATCGCTCCCAATCGACATGACGCTGATCGAAGAGGACACCTGGGAAGTCTCGATCAGCGGTGGTACATCGGGTGAGATCATTCGCTGGTATGCCGTGGCTACCGATACCGAAGGCGATACCAGCCGGTACCCAGGGCACCCGGACCCCTTCAATTCACCTCGATTCGCAGGGGTCCATGTCGATGATCCCGTCGATACTCCGCTGCCCTTGATTCGACTATTCATCGAAGACACAGACGCCATGGACGTCCCCGAGGTCGGGACTCGCGGCGTCGTCGTCCACGATGGAGTCCTGTATGACAACGTGCTTGTTCGACCAAGAGGCCAGACAAGCCTCAGCTGGCCCAAACAGAGCTACAAGCTCGATTTCAACAGCGGCCACCACATCCCCTTTCTCGAGAATGGCGATCCTCAGGAGGAACTCAATCTCCAGAGCAACTACAGCGACAAGAGCACCATGAGAAGACAGTTGTCATGGGATGTCTACGACTGGGCAGGAGTCCGTTCAAGCGCCGCACTGCCCACGAGACTGCATCTCAATGGGGAATTCCACTCACTCGCGACCTACAGCGAGCAAGTCGACAAGAGAATGCTCGACCGAGTCGGGCTTGATCCGGAGGGCGCGATGTACAAGATGTACAACACATGCAACAGCTACTGGATCAAGGTCGAAAAGAAGACGAGGG
>DEYM01000012.1:4047-5236 GCA_002364555.1 Phycisphaerales bacterium UBA3158
GAACACTCACGGAAGGAATCCTCGAGGAGGATCCGGAACTGCTCCGCCTCTTTCTCATGGATACCCTGGACATTCCGGCGGTCCTCTCCTATCTGGCCGCCACGTGCCTCATCCATCACAACGATCATGTCAGCAAGAACTACTACCTCTATCGCGACACCGAAGGAGATGGGGAATGGCAGCTGCTTCCCTGGGACAAGGACATGACCTTCGGGCGGATCAGCATTCCCGACCAGGGGCTCCTGAACGACACCATCACATCGAGTGAAGACCCCCAGTCGCATCCCCTCTTCGGCGACCAGGACCATCCGAAGGTGACCGGCAAGTGGAACAAGCTGATCGATGCCATCTATCGAGTTCCGGAACTACAGGCTCTCTATCTGAGGCACCTCCGATCGCAGATGGACCTGATTCTCCAGCCTCCCGACACCGAAGTGGAGAACAGGAGAATCGACAACAGAATCGACGAGCTCGCCTCAACGAATACGCTCGAGATGTCACTTGATCTGAAGAAGTGGCCATACGAATGGGGCTTGGAACAGACCCATCAACAGGCCATACAGATCCTCAAGAGCGACTATCTCCAACAACGTCGCATCCACCTGTACCACACACATGGCGAACTTGGCGATCTCATTCCACCAGCACAGGTCGAGACGCCGGATATCAAGCTCGGGCAGATACTCGCTCAACCTTCCTCAGGCGACTCGAACGAGGAATTCATAGAGTTGATCAACAACGAACCCGGGCCCATCGACATCTCGGGATGGCGACTTGCGGGCGATGTCAGCTTCACATTCGCCTCGGGCTCCGTGATCCCCGGCATGGGAAACGCCTATGTCTCACCGGAGATCAGGACATTCCGTCTGCGAACAAACTCTCCCACGGGAGGAGAAGGCCATCTTGTACTGGGCCCCTTCTCGGGGCATGTGTCCGCGGATCCCTGCGAGGAGATCCTGCTTGTTGATCGCGACCAGAACACGATCGATTCCAGCTGTGACGGGATCATCGGCGATGTGACCGGCGATGGCATCGTGGGCATCAACGACATCCTTCAGATCATTTCCGACTGGGGCTGCAACGGACCATGCGACTCCGATGCCAATCACGACCAGACCGTCGACACCGACGACATCCTGCTGATCATTCAGAACTGGACAGTCTGATCGATCGATTGCTGCCCGGCAGC
>DEYM01000012.1:5623-11075 GCA_002364555.1 Phycisphaerales bacterium UBA3158
GCATGAGAGGATCGCCTCATCAGGACAATCCATCAGCCGATGTTCAGCCGAGTACAACCTCACCATTGGGAGTCGCGAGCGTCGCCCTCAGGAGCGGGCAGGAACCCCCCATCACGCTGGCCGGCAGATCCATCATCCCGAGAATGCCATTGGCAGCAGCCGATTCGGGATGCTCCAGCACGAGACTCTTCAGATGGCAACCAGACGGAGCACCGTCAGCCGGATGACTCGAGTGCCCCCAATCGATCATCAGCGGAACGACCCCATCCATGATCCTGACCATCGGATCAGAGAGCGACCATTCAAGTCGACCTCCGTCAGGAAGTTCCCTGGAACCATCGAGGATCCGACCCGGATCGACTCCCCCGGCGAGTAGTCTCTGACGAATTCCTTCGGGACGCTCCACAGCGGCCAACCAGCCTTTCAAACGAAATGAGTCCTCACCAGTGAAGATCTCTGGTCTGAGATGGGCTGGAAGATCGGAAGTCGGATCAGGTGCGATCAGTTCGAGATAGCAACGATCCCCGAGCCCAACGATGGCGTTCCATGTACCCCAGCCCGGATGCCGACCACCCATGACGGGGCGAACACCAAGTCGTTCATGGAATCGCTCGATTCCCGTCTCCAGATCGCCGCCAGCAAGAACCAGATGATCAATATGATTTGAAAGGCACATGCAACTCGTCCTCGAGTTTGGATGATCAGGAGGAAGTACGAACGATGGTATGCGCCTTGTCGAGTCCAAGCCCGTTTACAGACACGGACTGGCGCTCGCCATCGGGCCAGATGACCGTGATGGAATCCACCGCATCGATCTTTCCGAGACCGAATGTGACCGGCAACTCGACCTGGGACAAATAGGACCGCGTCGGCATGACCTGACGCCTCTGCGTGATTCCATCGGCCTTCAACTCGATCCATGCCCCTATGGCATTGCTGTTGGCTGAGCCGGGATCATGGAGCTTGATTCGGATCCAGTGGTGCCCCAGCTTCTGCTCGTTTCGAAGCAGAAGTGGGCGATCCCCCGCTTGAGTCACGACCAGATCGAGGTCGCCATCGGAATCGATGTCCGCGTAGGCCGCACCACGTCCAACGATCGGGGTCACGAGATCTCCAGCCGATTCGGGAGGAACGATCTCGAAGCAGGAGGGTTGATCCGGTCCGGCATTCCAGAACAACTGCCCGGGCTGACGATACTTCTGGCTGGACTGGATCTGACTGATCTCCTCCTCGAGATGCCCGTTCGTCTGGAAGAGATCCAGCCTCCCGTCGAGGTCGTAGTCGAAGAAGAAGAGACCGAAGGAGAGCAATGGTCTCGTCGGTGACCCGATGCCTTCGAGAATGGCCTCGTCTGAGAAGAGCTTCCCGTCGCCCACATAGAAACTTGTCATCTCGTTGGCGAAGTTGCCGATTCCAATACCCATCAATTCATCATTGCGATAGTGAGCGGCATCGATACCCATCGCCCCGGTCGCCTGGCCACGATCGTCATAGGCGACGCCGAATCTGGAGCCGACCTCCTCGAAGGTGCCGTCTCCCAGATTCCGATACAGGAAGTTCCTGGTCGTATCGTTGGCCACGATGAAATCAATCCATCCATCACGATCCACATCGACCGGGACGACCGCCAGCGACTTTCCCACTGGCACGCCAGTGGCCGAATTGACCACATGGAGGCCAGAAGCCTCTGAGACCTCCTCAAAGGTCCCGTCTCCGTTGTTTCGGTACAGATATGGTTGGCTTCCCGCATACTGCTTGGGTGGCCCGTACGCTCGATCAGTGCCGTTGAGCGTGAAGTTCAGAGCGAGATCCTTCTCACGGGACCACTCGACGTAGTTGGGCACCAGGAGATCGAGATCTCCATCCTGGTCATAATCCGCAAACGCGGGACTGCTGCCCCACATGCGGTCACCGCCGGCGACCCCCGCCGAAGCCGTGACATCGACGAATCCACCTTCACGATTCAGATACAGCCTGTTGGGACCCACTGCCGCGATGAAGATGTCTCTTCGGCCATCTCCATCGACATCGCCGATGGCGACACCGGTGCCATAGAAATCATCCTCGAGCCCGACCGTCTTCGTCACATCCCTGAAGATTCCCGAGCCGTCATTTTCATAGAGTGCCGAAGGAGAGGCCGTGCCGGCATTCTCCGAATTCGGCCAGCTGGTCGAGTTGACCATGAACAGATCCTGATCGCCATCATTGTCGTAGTCGAGGAAAGCCACCCCTGAACCCATGGTCTCAGGCAGCATCTTCTCGCCCTCCGCCCCGGACTCGTGGATGAACTCGATACCGGAATCGAGCGTGACGTCGTTGAATGGGACATCAGGCAGCACGGCGAGATCAGCAACCAGCACCTGCGGGGCAACGACCTCCTTCTGGATGATGACTTCCTTTCGTCCACCACCCGTCAAGGTCAACAGCCAGATCAGAAGTCCGATCACCACCAGAACGGCAATGGCGATCAGCGAACGGCGGAACACGATCCCGATGATTTCATCATCCTGGATCTGTTCTTCAACGGGCTCTGGTTGATTCAAGCCCTCATCTTCAGAACGCGTTTCTGGTTCGGTCATGATCCCTCATCGGAACTGGAAGTCGCAGCGACATCCAGATCGTAGATCACAACGGCTTCCGATGCACGGTTGCCAGCGGGATACTTCCTTCTCGCTTCGGAAATCGCATGGTCACGGGCATTGTCGTCGACCTTGTAGGTCGAATGCAGCGAAGCATGATGAGCCGACTTCTCCTCATCGCCCAGATCCGCCCAGATCTGCTTGAGGTTGTAGTGGGCATCGACGTTCTCGGGATCGAGATCCAGCGTGGCGTCGAAGAAGCCGGCGGCCTCCTCCATGAGCTCCTGACGCCTTTCCTGTCGAGCCGGGCCCCGCTCCTGACGAGCACGCTGATACAGCGTGTTGCCCAGTTCATTGAGCACACGCCAGTCCTGCGCGAAATCGAACCCTCGACCTGCCGCCTGCTCGAAACCACCCTCGATGACCTGCTTGAACTTGCTGATGGCCTCATCCAGACGACCATTCTGCTTGTCCACCTGGCCACCGAACCAGAGGAGATGCCACTCTCGGCCCTTGTGATCCATTTCAGCTGCCCGGGTGAGTGCGTACGGTGCGTCCTCGGTGACGCGACCTTCCTTCAGATAGACCCTGGCGAGATTGATCGGACCCTCGGACCGGCCAAGTTCCTCCACACGGGAGAAGGCCTGCTCGGCGCCCTTGAGTTCACCCAGATCACCTTTCCTGAAAAGCCCGATGCCGTAGTCGTTCCATCGAATCCACTCGGGGATCTCCATCTCCTGCGCGGCCATCACAGGCGTTCCACCTTTCACTGGAAGAACGACCACATCCTCAGCGAGAACCGTCACGGGAAGATCGTTCACCCAGTCCTGATCACCATGGACGAATCTCATGTACTGGGTATCGAACTTGCGGTACTTCAAGGCGGCTCGAATCGTGATCGGCCCGGTGCAGTCGGCCGGAACATGGAATCTGTAATGCACCGAATCGGCGGCACCAGGCGGGATCTGATTGTTGTAGAGAGAGGTGAAGATGTCCTCGGCGTTGCGGCGGGCGATGCGATCACCTTCACGGTCGATCACGAACGAATTGACGAAGTGCGACCATGGGTCAACGCCCCCGTCATCATCCATCTGGCCGCTCCGGCCGATGACCTCGTCACCACAGGTGACCACGACATCCATCCATACCTGGTTGGAATCCGCCGTGCCCTGTGTGAACAGATGGCCCATCTTCACGGTCCTGATGATCGCTTCCAGGAGATACTCCTCCCCGGGATCGAGAACCGGAATCTCCGGCCTCAGTGGCCCGAGCATCTCTCCATTGATTTCGCCACCCTTCTTCAAGGCGAAGAGGTCGAGCCTCATGACACCCTCGAGGAATTCCTGATGCTTGGCGATCGCCTCTTCCGAACGTGGCATGTCGACCATTCTGGGCATGGCCGTATTGGCCGATGGGAACATGTGGTCGTGGACCTTGGGAATCCCCGAGTCGTCACGTACCTGGGCACCGAAGTCAGTCGAGGGCATCAGAGGCATGTGACAGTTGTTGCAGTTCACCTCCGCGATCGGTGGATAGTAGAAGCTGGACACACCATGGCCCGAGACTCCGCTGAGCCTGAATGAATCGAGATGGTTCTGACCTCGAAGCCACTTGTAGTCATTGAGCTCCTCGGGCAGATGGACCTTGTGGCAGGCTCCACAGAAGTCCTCCGTCTTGTGCAGCGGCTTGAGAAAACTCTTCTTGTGGAACTCCGGCTTCGCCTTGACCAGCTGCTTGTTGACCCAAGAGAGAACAGGATCATCCGAGAACGCGAAGGGGTAATGCTGCGGCTCGTCGATCGTGTAGTCGGCATTGCCTCGAGGACTGTTCACATTGCTGATCACATGACAGACCGTGCAGGTGATTCCGGCATGGGCAGTGGGATCGTTGATCATGTCGAAATCGGGATCGTTGAAGGCTCCACTGAAGAATGGAACAGGATCATGACACCCGGCGCAGAAACGCGAGGCGTTCACATCGCCATCCCTTGCCAGAGACATCTCCCTGGTCTCCTTGACGGAAGCCAGATAGGCGGGATTGTTGAACGAGGAGAACTTGTGCACGGAATGCATCCATGAATCATGGATGTCGGCATGGCACTCAAGACAGTATTCATCGTTCTGAAGGACCTCTTCGCTGATGAAGTCACCGGAAACGGTCCTGGCCAGCGATGGGAAGAAGTACTGGTCGCCTTCCGGGTTGCCCTCGATGTTCCACTGACGTGGATCCTGCGACTGAAGGGCGACCATGATCAAGGCGAATACCGCCGCGACCGCAGCCCATCCAAGGCCCACACCCCACTTGATCCTACGTCCGGCCAATCGGTGAAGAATGAAGAGCCAGATCACCACCAGAGGCACCATGACGTGAATCCACCAGATGATCGACCGAGCGATCTGATCCCGGATGTCGATGATGCCCTCGACCCTCATCAGGACCACACCGGTCACCAACAGGATGATGGCACTGGCGAAAAGCGCATAGCCTGCTCGAACGGCACGACGATTAGGTCGATTGTGGGCATTTCGAATGTGACCGATGCCGAAGAGAATCACCGGAATGACCAGCGCAAGGCCCAGTATCAGATGGGCCAGGAACATGATCAGGTAGAACCAGTTCTCGTAGCTTTCGGCCGTTGCCAGACCCATGACTCGAATGGCCAGGAGATAGACCGAGTTGATGATCAACAGAGCGAAGAGCGCGAAGAGACAGAACAGAAGTATCTTCAGCTTGGGCCCGATGACGGCACGATAGCGTGGCCGAGATGGTGAACCAGCTGCTCTCGATATCGTGTTTTCATCTGCGTTGGCCATCTGCCAAGCACCCTATCGGCTGTCGGTGGACTTTCGATCGCTTATTAGACGATCATTGAT
>DEYM01000066.1:0-4795 GCA_002364555.1 Phycisphaerales bacterium UBA3158
CGTCCATTGGCCGCTCACAAGTTCCATCGAAAGCGGTGAAGCGAACACGCCACCAGACGAGTTGGCTGTACCGACGATCGGGCCGTTGCTTAAGGTCGAAGCGGCCTGGGTGTAGCCAAGAGTGGAGGTCGGATACCAGTTCCCACGGTAATGGACCGGTGTGTTGCCTGCGTTGTGCCGACCCTGGAAGGTTGCCGAAAGCAGCACTGCATTCTCTGATAACTGTGGAAGGGCGAAATTCCAGACGGCAACCCGCTTGCCGGCGCTGCAGTAGCCACCCATGGTGGCGCAGGTACCGACCGTGATCAGGGACGTACCGGCTGAGATGGAATTAAGATCACAGCAGTCCTGAAACGTGTAGTCGGCGTACAGCCTGATGGACGAGGTTGCCTGAACCTCGATGATCTGTTCTTCAGCCTGTGATGACACTGGCATGAAGGACCACGTGATGATGATCACGAAAAGAAGCGTGTTCAGTCTGGCAAGCATGGAATTCCCCCGGAAAAACAAATACGAGTTACGAATCAAATCCAACAGCGACCCCGATTATACGCACTCAGTGCATAGCTTCAATCATTCTCCCTTTGCGCCGGGTCACAGATCAGACTCCAATTGAGATTCTGACGCAACTTGACGGATCAACACTATTGATGCACCAGAAAGAGCTCGTTGAGACTGATATTCAGCCCTGCTTCATCTCGGGATTTCTTTTGAGATTAGACGCTTTGAGTCAGATCAACTGAGTGTCGATCAATCGAACAGCATCGAGATACGCGGCGATCAGGACTCGATGTCCGTGGATGGATCCCAGGACCGGCATCAGAGTCTTCGAATCCCGCACGACCGCGTAGTCGATGCGAAGATCGTGTTCTTCAAGAACGTGTCGCATACGATCCTCCGCCGCAGACACATCCGCTTCTTCGCTCGCGGCCTGCATGGCGCGTGAGAGTCCCAGTGCCCGATCGCGATCCGACTCCGCCAAATAGGCATTGCGACTGCTCATCGCCAGGCCGTCGGGTTCACGAATCGTCTCGCATCCGATCAACTCGACGTCGTTCCATCGTTGCGGGTCGGCTGCGACCATCGACTGCAGCACCAACAGCTGTTGGTAGTCCTTCTGGCCCATGATCATCCGCGAGGGGCGAACAAGATCGAGCAGCCTGGCGACGATCGTGCAGACGCCGGTGAAGAAGTGGGGACGATGAGCATCCTCCAGCCCGGGCTTGGTGGCGACCGACGGCAATGGAGGACAGGCGATGTCCTGATCCGGGGGATACATGACATTGTTGTCGGGCACGAACACGACCTGGGCGCCAGCTGCTTCAGCCTTGGCGAGATCGTCGTCGATGGGACGGGGATAGGCCTCGAAGTCCTCCCCGGGGGCGAACTGCGTCGGGTTGACGTAGATGCTCATGATGACGGGGTGTCCCATCTCGACACCGGCTCTCACGAGTGAGAGATGGCCTTCATGCAAGGCGCCCATCGTGGGCACGAAGGTCATGCCCGCAAGATCGGTCAGATCACTTGCTTGATTGATGACGTGGAGACTCATGGCGTTCGCCGGTCAGTGCTTCTGCAGGACCAATGTGTCGTTCTGTCCACCGAATCCGAAGGAGTTGCTCAGACAGGTCGTGACTTCCGAGTGACGTGCCTCGTTGGCGACGTAGTCCAGATCGAGAACGGGATCCGGTTCAGTCAGATTGATCGTCGGTGGGATGATTCCATCCCGCATCGTCAGAAGCGAGGCGATGCATTCGACGGCACCTGCAGCCGCGATCAGATGACCCATCATCGACTTGATGCTGTTCATCGGAATCTTGTATGCGTTGTCGCCGAACACGCGCTTGACGGCCAGTGTCTCGATGCTGTCGTTTTCCTTGGTGCTTGTTCCATGTGCCGAGATGTACTGCACGGGAGGCGCATCACCCTGTGCCATCGGATCGATGCCGGCACGGTTGAGGGCCTGATGCATGGCGGCGGCCGGGCCACGTCCCTCGGGATGGATATCGGTGATGCGATACGCATCGGCACTGCTGCCGTAGCCGATGATCTCGGCCAGGATGTTCGCACCGCGAGCCTGGGCATGTTCGAGCGTCTCGAGTATGACGATGCCGGAACCTTCACCCATCACGAAGCCGTCGCGTGAACGACTGAAGGGCCTGGAGGCGTGTCGGAAATCATCGTTGCGTGTCGACAGGGCGGTGAGGCGATTGAATCCGGTCAAGCCCAGGACATGAAGCATGGTGTGGGTGCCGCCGCTGACCATCACGTCGGCATCGCCTCTTCGAAGGATGGACCAGGCCTCGCCGATGGCCTGGGTGCTTGCGGCACAGGCCGTGAGGCAGTTGAACGCGGGACCACGCAGGCCGAACTCGCGTGCGATGTGGCACACGGGCATGTTGGGTTCCTGGGCGGCCTCGTCGGCACCGTTGATGTACTGCTCGGCACCGGCCACCCATTTGGATCCTTCGACTTCCCGGGTCTCCCGATTCCAGCCAGCCAGTGCAGTCTTCTGATAGGAGTCGAAGTTCAGCACGCCTTCGCCGGCACCGAGATAGAGACCGACGCGACGTCGATCCAGATCCGACATGTCGCCGAGGCCGGACATGTTCCAGGCCTGCCTCGAGGCGCCCAGTGCAAAGGCGGTGTGCTTGCCGATGTTCCCATGGGCGGAAGCGTCATCGACATAGTCCGTCCAGTCGTAGTCGCTGATCTGCGAGGCGAACTTGGTCGGGAAGGTGGAGGCATCGAACCGCTTGATCGTGTCGACGGCGGTCTCGCCATTGATCAGCCGCTTCCAGACCGATTCGAGATCGTGTCCCAGTGGCGTGATCCATCCGGCACCAGTGATGACGATGCGCTTGTCGCTCATGACCGGACTCTCCCGAGAATGACAGCGGTGTTCTGTCCGCCCTGGCTGCAACTGGTCACGAGGATCCGTTCCATGTCGTGCGACATCGAATCGGATGGTCCCGCGTCGATTCCTTCGGCCGTGCCGCCATGAAGCCTCGCCGGGAGCGTCTGTTCGCACAGGGCGGCAGTCGCGACGCACAGCCCGATGGCGCCATTGCCCGCTGTGCAGTTGCCGGTGTAGGGGATGGTGCAGATGGCCGGTATCTTCGAAGCCCGATCGCCAAGCGTCGTGTGCAGGGCGTCACGTTCGCCGGCATCGATCGCAGGCATGCTGCTTCCGAAGGGGACGATCGCGTCGATGTCCCCGGGCGTGCATTTGGCCGAGTGCATCGCCGCGTGTATGGCATCGCCCAGACTGGTCGCCGACACGCCGAAGCCGTCGTCGTCGAATGACTGTGTGCAGGCGAATCCATTGACCGTCGCTCGGGCGCGACCACCACGTTTCTCCAGACATTCGGTTGATTCCAGGACGAGAATGCCGCCGCCTTCTCCGAGAACGGTTCCACGCGCCGAGTTTCCAAACGGCTGCAGCACGCTGCCGGGGTCGTCGTCCGCGCTGGTCTCGGCCAGACGTCCGGTACAGCACTGGCGATAGAAGGCCATCGGATTGAGTCTGCTTTCAGCACCGCCCGTCAGGCAGGCGTCGGCGTCGCCTCGCTCGATGACACGCATGGATTCGCCCAGTGAAAGGGCACTGCTGGATTCACAGCATGTGATGGTGTTGCTGGGTCCGCGGCATTGGTGAACGATGGTCACATGGCAGGCCAGCATGTTGGGCAGATACTTCAGGAGCCACAGAGGGGTGAGATTCTCCATTCCCTCTTCGCCCCAGTGATGAAGATCGAACTCCCCGCCCTGACCGCGGCTGGGCCAAAGGGCAGCCGTCAATTCGTTGGCATCGGAACAGATCAGCCCGGCGCCGATATGACAGCCCATGCGTTCAGGATCAATCGTGAACTGGGCATCCTCGGCCGTGGCGGCGGTCACCAGCCCGGCATCGGCAACGGCCGAGGCCGCGGCACCGATCGCCAGTTCGATATCCCGGCACATGACCTTGGTGGCCTTGCGATAGGACTTGGGGACGATCTTGCGAACTGAAAAGGCTTCCTTGGTGATTTCTCCACCAAGGCCGCAATGGAACTCGCTGGCATCGAACCCCTGAACGGTGGCGATGCCGCTTCGACCGGCGAGCATCGCTTCCCAGGTGGCTTCGATACCGACGCCGATCGCTGAGATGGGGCCGATGCCTGAAATGACTACTGGAGCTGACATGGATGGTGATTGTATCCATTCCACCGACGGATGGGTGAATGCTCCGCCACGGAGGTGCCGCTGCCAATCACCATGGGGCTCGATGGCGACAGCCGCATGCATGAATCCCATCGAAGGGGGGTATTCGTCGTTCCATTCGTGCTTTCAAAGCTGCTTGGTTAGCATTGAAATCGCAGCGAGGTCTTCACCCGAAAGGAATCAAACATGAACGACGTCACCATCGGCTACAACGACGAAGAGGTTCGAAACAAGAAAGTGGTATGCGGCGTACTGGGCATCCTGCTGGGCGCCTTCGGTATTCACAAGTTCGTCCTCGGTTACACATCGACCGGTGTGATCATGCTCCTCGTGACCCTTCTGACATTCGGAGTGGGCGCTGCCGTGATGTACGTCATCGGCCTCATCGAGGGAATCACCTACCTATTGAAGACCGAGCGGGAGTTCTACGAAACCTACATGGCCAACGAGAAGAATTGGTTCTGAGTCGGGTTCACTTGCCGATACGGCGAGCGATCAACATCGCCATCTCGAGTGACTGCTCGTAGTTGAGTCTCGGATCGACCAGGGATCGATACCCCTCCTGCAGATCGTCATCGGTCAGCCCACGGGC
>DEYM01000066.1:5194-11005 GCA_002364555.1 Phycisphaerales bacterium UBA3158
TCGCAATTCCGATGGATCTCGATGGACTGTTCCAGTTCCATGAGGATGTCGTCGAAGCGGCGAGTCTTGATGCCAGCCGAGGTCGATCGGGTGTTGCCGTGCATGGGGTCGCACACGAAGAGGACCTTTCGGCCCGTCGAGCGGACCGCGTCGATCAACGCTGGAAGATGTTCGGCCACCTTCTCGGCACCGTATCTATGGATGAACGTCAGGCGTCCTGGTTCATCATCGGGATGAAGCGTGTCGATCAACGGCGTTATGAACGACTTGAGCTTCGTGGGTTCGATGCTGGGACCGATCTTGATGGCGATCGGATTCCGAAGTCCCCGCATGAATTCCACATGCGCGCCGTCGGCGGCAGCCGTTCGCATGCCGATCCAGGGGAAGTGGGTCGAGAGGTTGTACCAGCCGTCACGACGGGGAACCATCCTCGTCAAGGCCGCTTCGTATTCAAGCAGCAGCGCCTCATGGCTCGTGTAGAACTCGACGCGTGAAAGGTTGCCCACGGAGATGCCCGTGATGGTCTCCATGAAACGAACGGCATCACCGAGCTGACTGACCATCGACTGGTACTCCGATGCATCGGGGGAATGTTCCACCCAGCCCAGATCCCAGTACTCGGGATGATGGAGATCCGCGAAGCCGCCGCTGACCAGTGCCCGGATGAAGTTCATGGTGAGCGACGAGCGTTCATATCCACGAAGCATCCGCCACGGATCGGGTCGACGCGACTGTTCCTCGAACTCGGGACGATTCACGATGTCGCCGAAATAGGAGGGCAGCTCGACGTCATCACGTGTTTCAGTTGGTGATGAACGGGGCTTGGCATACTGGCCACCGAGACGACCGACCCGGATGATCGGCAGACGTGTGCCCTGAACCATGACCAGCGACATCTGCAGGAGAATCTTGAGCTTGGCCGTTATCTCGTCGGAATTGCATCCCTTGAACTGCTCGGCGCAGTCACCACCCTGAAGCAGGAATCGCTTGCCATCGGCCGCTTCACCCAGCTGCTCCTTGAGCCGCTCGATCTCCCAGGATGTCACCAGCGGCGGCAGCTTGGCCAGCTCGCCGGCGGCCTCTTTCAATGCGGCCACATCGGGATAGTGGGGTTGGTGCAAGGCCTCGCGTTCCCGCCAGGAATCGATGGACCAATCGGATGACTTTGGCTGCTTCATGGGATCGAAAGGGTACTCTCTCGAGGTTCTGGTGGCCGGTCACCGTTTTTCCGGCGGGCTATTCGGATACCTTGAAAGGCTGCAAAATACGGGTGAGAGGATTCGAACCTCCACGGGTTGCCCCACTGGAACCTAAATCCAGCGCGTCTGCCAGTTCCGCCACACCCGCCTTGCAGTACCTCTTAAGCCACAGAGGGCTCTAGGACGATGATGGTCGAGTACTCTGCTCGAGTCAAGGTCGGGCCACCGAGTAGGCCGTTATTCACCCAGGAGTCATGTCAGATGAGCATCAGTCAATCCGCCGGAACACGTTTCATACCTCTGCTGAGCCGTATCGTGCTCGGGGCGGCGTTCTTCTTCTCGGGCTGGTACCACTGTTTCTCCATGGGGGATTTTACGCCAGCGGAGCAATCGCAGATCAAGGCCATGCAGGCAGGCGGATCAGCCACCTCTTCAACGCAACTCGTTCGTTGGCAGTGGGATGGTGTGGTCGATGCCGCCAAATCGCAGTCCGAGGCTGCCAGAAGTTCGGATCAGACCCCATCGTCAGAGGAGCCCGCCGCGTCGACAGATGGTGATCGGGCCGTCTACAAGCTCGCACTCGATCTCCAGTACTGGGGTATCCAGAAGGGGCTGGTTCCATTGGCGTGGGGAATCGCGGTCTTCGAGGTCGTTGCCGGAGCCCTCATCTTCCTTGGTCTGTTCACCCGGATCTGGGGACTGCTTCTGGCGATTCTGATCGGCGGCTCGTTCGCACTCACCTCGGTCCAGCAGAATGAGATGTTCCAGATGAACCCATTCCACTGGAGATCGGATTCGGCCCTGTACTACGAGATGTTCTTCCAGGCCGCCACCTTCGTGCTGGCCTTGAGCATGTTCCTCGTTGGCCCGGGAATCCTGTCACTTGATGGTCTGGTGTTCGGCCGCAAGAAGGCACAGCTGGCAGCCAAGCCTGCCGCGTCAGCCTGATAGCAGGTGAGGCCGGCCGGAAGAATGCGATCAGGTCAGGATCCAAATCGGGTTCGTCGTTCAAGGGCCGTCCCCTGGATGGCGTCAGGCCTTCTGCATGCCATGGTCATAGCGGCGGGTCTGGTCATCACCTGGACGGTCATTCAGGACGAGTCCAGACCGAAGCCAAGGCCGATCGTCTCCGATTTCCGTTCAACCGCCTTTCTACCCGTCCAGACGCTTCCGGCTCCAGAGCCCGCATCCGTCGACCGCACGCCGGAGATCGATTCACCGCCCGAGATCATGGTGCCCGTTCTGCCGGAGATCGTCGAGCCCACCTGGGCGAACATGGATTTCACGCAGAGCGAATCTCCCTCGGCCGGGCGTGAGCAGGCGGAATTCGCCGGCGCACGCGTCACCAACGCCAGATCACTCGTCTACGTGATCGATGCCAGCGGGAGCATGATGACCTGGCTGCCGATGGTTCTGAAGGCGCTCAGGCAGTCGCTTGATCGTCTTTCGCCCTCGCAGCGGTTCGCCGTGATCTTCTTCCAGCGGGATCAGGCTGTGATGGTTCCACCGGAACGACTTGTCAAGGCCAGCACGGTCACGATCGATCGGGTCATGGACTGGTCGGACCAGGGCAGGAATCTGATACCCGGTGGAGGATCCAATCCATTGCCGGCGATGGCCAGGGCGTTCTCGCTCGAGCCCGATGTCATCTTCCTGCTCAGCGAAGGACTGGACGGAACCAATGGATCGAGTCTTGAAGTGGATGAACTGGTCGAACGTCTGGATGAGCTGAACCCGATCGCGGATCCGGTCACCAGCGCTCGTTGGACCCGTATCCAGTGCATCGAGATTGGCGCCGATCGAACGACCGAAGAGGATGGCGACTCGACGATGCGGATGCTTGGTGAACGATACGGTGGTCCGGATGGATGGATTCGCCTGGGACGAAAGGAGCTGGTCAATCAACCAGCAGGAGCTCCATGATGATGCGATTGAATGACAAGCACCTGATTCTGTCGACGGCGGGCATCGCATGGATGGCGACATCCACGGTGGTGAATGCGGAAACCGTCGAACGCACGTTCGCCGAGGCCTTCTTCGTGGCCCGCCGCGCCGATGGCAGTCTCGAGATCCTCGGAAGCGCTGTGATCTGGCTGCTTCTGGCCATGTCCGTCTTCAGCATCGGACTGATCGTCTCCATGGCGATCGCCAATCGTCGTGAGACCATTCTTCCCGACAAGGCCGTCAATCGAGTTCAGAAGCCACTCAAGTCCGGCGACTACGAAAGAGCCATCAAGATGGCTGATTCGGACGACAGCTTCTTCGGTCGGGTTCTCAGCGCAGGCCTGCGTCGCTCCCCGCATGGCTACGAGGCGATCATCCGCGGACTCGAACAGGTGGCGGACGAGGAGACCACGATTCGATTTCGTCGAATCGAACTGTTGAATGTCCTGGGACAGGTGAGCCCGATGATCGGTCTGTTCGGAACCGTCTACGGGATGATTCTCGCCTTCAGCGCCATCGTGGCCAGTGGCGGGGCGGCTGATCCGGTCATGCTCGCCGGCGGCATCGGGACGGCTCTGACGACCACCTTCTGGGGATTGGTCGTGGCCATACCCGCACTGGCGGGCTACGCCCTTCTGAGAAACAAGATCGATGAGCTTACGATCGAAGCCACGCTCGAGGCCGAGGAACTGATGTCGCCGTTTCGACCCGTGTCCGAGGCGACTCCCTGATGAGTTCGATCCACCATCGTGGTCCTGCGAGAGTTCAAGCAAGCTTGACTCCGATGATCGACGTGGTGTTTCTCCTGGTCGTCTTCTTCGTGGCCGTGTCGCAACTGGTCGATCGGGAGCGACTCGAACTGGATCTCCCACAACCGACACCATCCGCCGCCCATCAGCCCGAGGAAGGTGGTCGCGCGGTCGTCAACGTGCTTCCGGGTCCCGAAGGCACCAGTCTCGGCTATCAAGTCGATGGAAGGATGTTCGCCGTCGATTCAGCTGGTCAGAGTGAATTGATCGATCATCTCAGGCAAAGACTGCAATCGACACCCGGGCTCTTCATCAATGTGCGAGCGGACAAGCAGACCGGATGGGGGTGGGTGGCGCCGGTCATGTCGGCGGCTCGACATGCCGCGACGCTGGCGGGTGATTCCGCTGCAAGAGTTCGATTGAGCGTCGATTCGGGAGGACGATGAGCATGGCGGTGACATCCAAGGCCAGATCAAGTCGTTCAGTCCGTAGTTCATCGATCGGAGTCAATCTGGCCTCGATGATCGATGTCGTCTTTCTGCTGCTCATCTATTTCATGGTCGCTACCGATTTCACGCCCGGCGAACAGGTGTTCAGACTGGATCTTCCTCAAAGAGGAGAAGGACTCTACGAGGCGATGTTCGATCAGGCGGAGCAGCCGCTCCTGATCCGACTGGATGTCTCTTCTGGAGAACCCGGTTACACGCTGCTCCTGGAGGGGGGCTATGGAAGTCCGGAGGACATCGATGCATTGGGTCGATTCATGGCCGCTCATCGCATTGGAGGTACGGGCCAACGTGATCAGGGTTGGTTCACCAGCGATCATCCCATCGTGATTCTGGCGAAGCCCGCCGTTTCCTGGTCCAGAGTGGTTGGAACCTTCAACGCCGTGGCCGGTGCAGGCTACGATGTCGTGTCACTCGAGGTGAACTGAGTTCTGGAGGAGATTCGATGTTGTCCGTATACAAGCATGTCATCCAAGTGCTGAGCCTTGGTCTCGTGATCGCCGCATGCAGCAGCATGGTGAACGGGCAGGATCTCGATGAGATCACATCCATCCAGAGGCAATACGAGCAAGCGAGACCTCACGAGAAGACGCCGCTGCTCAACAGTCTGCTGGTTCGTCGCGATCGTCTGATCGAGGACAATCCGGAACACCCTGATGCGATCTTCTGGAGATTGGCCCAGCTCGAAGACGCCTTGTCCAAAGGTGTCCGCTTCAATGGTTTGGAATACCGCGTCCGGTACGGCCTGCCGGACAAGACCGAGATCGTTCAACTCGAGAAGATGCTTCGAATCGCCCTGGAGCAATCCGAGGCGATCGAGCAGATGTTGAGCACGCAATTGAAGGTCGCCCCGTCCGATCGTGTTCTTGAACAGCGATTGGAGGCAATTCGAAGAAACAGGCTTCCCTACCTCAGGGCAATGGCACTGGTCATCGCCGCGGATCAGGGGCTCATGTCCAATCCATCGATCGCTCGCCAGGAGGCGATCCGATATCTGAACAGTGACGACATGCAGCTTCGTCCAGCGGAGCGTGCCAACGCATCGCGCTATCTGGCTGAAGCGCATGCCGCCCAGCAGAACATGGAAGAGGCCTGGAAGGTGATCAATCGGCAACTGCAGCAGCAGACGGAACAGGACTTCGACTGGCTTGGCCTCGTCCTGGCCCAGTACGAGATGGAGGCGATGTCCTCTTCGGACAATGCCGCCGCCAAGGGACAGCTGCGTGCCGTTGGCAGTGGAGTGGTCTCCAGCCGCCTGCTTCTGATCGAGCAGTCCGCGAAGCACTGGATGCAGGCTTCCAGGGAGGTGCTGCTCGACGAGGACGATGCGGAGCGATTCTCCAAGCATGCCGAGCTGGAACGCAGCGCCTTCGAGGTGTTTCTGCTGCTTCAGCCCGAACAAGGTGGCGTGAT
>DEYM01000162.1 GCA_002364555.1 Phycisphaerales bacterium UBA3158
AACGAATCAGCGGGAGACGGTCGTCCTGTGGGATCGTCGGACAGGTGAGCCGATTCACAACGCCATCGTCTGGCAGGATCTCAGGACAGTCGATTTGATGCCCCGTTGGAAGGGCAGCGAGGACATGATCCGATCACGGACAGGTCTTCTTCTCGATCCCTATTTCTGTGCGAGCAAGTTGTGGTGGCTGCTGGAGAACGTGGAAGGCGCCAGGTCCGCTGCTCGTGACGGGCATCTGGCGTTTGGAACGATCGATTGCTGGTTGCTCTGGAATCTCACGGATCGTCGTGTGCATGCGACAGACGAAAGCAACGCATCCAGAACACTGCTCTACAACATTCATGATCGTTGCTGGGATCGGGATCTTCTCGATACGTTCGACATACCAGAATCGATTCTTCCCGATGTTGTCCCCTGCAGCGGCAATCTCGGTGAATCAAGATGCTTTGGAAGCTCGATTCCGGTCCGCGGCATGATCGGTGACCAGCAGTCCGCATTGTTCGGGCAGGCGTGCATCGAGCCGGGCATGGCCAAGAGCACATACGGTACGGGCTGCTTCCTGCTGCTCAATACCGGAGACAAGCCGGTCGAAAGCAGCAAT
Source organism: Phycisphaerales bacterium UBA3158 (assembly GCA_002364555.1). Classification (GTDB taxonomy): domain Bacteria; phylum Planctomycetota; class Phycisphaerae; order Phycisphaerales; family SM1A02; genus UBA1668. Next base: position 602 of record DEYM01000162.1, read on the forward strand.
CGTCTGTTGAGCACCATCGCCTGGAGCTTTGAGGGCGGGGAGTGCACGTATGCACTCGAGGGAAGCGTGTTCATGGGAGGCGCAACCATCCAATGGCTCCGTGACGGTCTTGGCATCATTGAATCGGCCGCCGATGTCAACGAGTTGGCCTCGAAGGTCGACGATACCGGGGGGGTTGTGCTTGTTCCGGGATTCGCCGGGCTCGGGGCTCCGTACTGGGACGCTCGGGCCAGAGGTTCGATACTCGGGATGACGCGTGGAACCAATAAATCACATGTGGCTCTGGCGGCACTTGAGGGGATCGCCTGCAGTGTGACCGACCTGCTTCGTGCCATGGAGTCGGACTCCGGTATTTCACTCAAGCAGGTCAGGGTCGATGGCGGCGCCGCTGCCAGTGATCTGCTGATGCAGATTCAGGCGAATCTCCTGAATGTCGAGGTCTGTCGTCCGACCATGCTGGAGACAACGGCCTTTGGGGCGGCCTCGATGGTCGCCATTGCAGCGGGTGCCCTTGAAGGTCCTGCCGCCATGAGCGAACATTGGCAGCAGGATCGTTCATTCACATCCAGCGTGGATGAGGGCGAGCGTGAGAAGACCATGCGTCGTTGGCATGCCGGCGTCGAACGGTCCAGAAACTGGTCCGGAGAGGAAACAGATGAAGCGTAGAACACTCATAGAGCAGGCAACCGCGTCGACCGACTGGGATGTCATCGTGATCGGTGGTGGCGCCAGTGGACTTGGTACGGCAGTGGATGCGGCGACCCGGGGCTACAAGACGTTGCTGCTCGAGCAGGCTGATTTCGCCAAGGCGACAAGCAGTCGTTCAACGAAACTGGTTCATGGTGGAGTTCGATATCTGCAGCAGGGGAACATCTCCCTCGTACGCGAGGCGCTCCATGAACGTGGATTGCTGTATGTGAACGCTCCTCACCTGGTGACCAATCTTGCATTCATCGTTCCACGCTATAAATGGTGGGAGGGGCCCTTCTACGGTATCGGTCTGAAACTCTACGACCTGCTGGCCGGCAAGCTCAACCTCTCTCCTTCCAAGAGTCTGAATGCGAAGAAGACCATGGAGTTGATTCCCAATCTCGAGGAAGAGGGACTCGACGGCGGAACCCGCTATTCGGACGGACAGTTCGATGATGCCCGTATGTGCGCCACGCTCGTTCGAACGGCGTTGGATCACGACGCGACCATGCTGAACCATGCTCAGGTCACGGGCCTTCTCAGGAATGAAGAGGGGCACATCACCGGAGTCTCCTTCACGGATACCGAGACAGGCGACACCCACGAGGCATCAGGATCCGTCGTCATCAATGCGGCCGGTGTCTTCTCCAACAAGATCCTCAAGATGGAGGATGAAAATGCGGAGACGGTGGTCGAGCCCAGCAGAGGTGTCCACCTTGTTCTCGATCAGACGTTCCTCGATGGCGATACGGCCATCATGGTCCCTCATACCGACGATGGTCGAGTCCTCTTCGTCATTCCATGGCATGAACGCTGTCTTGTGGGAACAACGGACGAAAAGGCCCCCGAGCCGATACTCGAGCCACGAGCGACGGAGGAAGAGGTCGAATTCATCCTTCGCAATGCCGCGAGATATCTCTCCCGTGATCCCGGTCGAGAAGATGTGCTGAGTGTCTTTGCCGGGCTGCGTCCTCTCGTCAAGCATGAGCATCAGGCCACGAAGAAGATCTCCCGTGAACATGAAGTGCTCATCTCCAGAGGCGGACTGGTCACCATCATCGGTGGAAAATGGACCACCTATCGAAGGATGGCGGAGGATGTCGTGGACAACGCGATCGATGTCGGTGGGCTGGAACGCAAGTCGTGCGTGACGGAATCGCTCCACCTCCGAGGATGGCTCGATCGTGAAGATCCCGCGATGCCGACGGACAACTGGCTTCGTGTCTACGGTTCGGATGCCGCCGAGGTGATGTCGACATGCGATGAAGTGGAACGAGGTCATGACATGCTGCATGAACGACTTCCCTATCCTCGTGGCGTCGTCATCCATGCCGTTCGTCATGAATTGGCCAGAACCGTCGAGGATGTGCTGGCGCGACGCACTCGCGCGTTGCTGCTCGATGCGGCGGCTTCCAGCGAATCTGCCGAGGAAGTGGCTCAGTTGATGGCGACGGAGCTTGGTCGTGATGCCACCTGGCAAGCTGACCAGGTCAAGCAGTACAAGTCCCTGGCAAACGGATATCTACTGAGCAGTTAGGAATACTCGATCTTCACTTGTCGACAGAAACGCCCCGAGCAGGACTCGAACCTGCGACCTCAGCTTTAGGAAAGCCGCGCTCTATCCATCTGAGCTATCGGGGCATTTTCAGTCAAAGAGTCCCTTGAAGAAGATCATCCCAAAGAGGATCGAACTGGTTACACCTGTGAGGAAGATCGGCCACCACATGTACATGGCGACATGACCTCCACCAATCAGGAAGTAGACAACCCAGGAGGCGACTGCGATCAGGAGCAGTACCCATGCCACGAAATGAGTCATTCGTTGAGATTTGGCCTTGATTGTCATCTTGATCTCCAGAGCAGGTCCGTTGCGTGATTCATGTGGGGCATTCTAGGGTGTTCATCCTAGCTTCCAAGGGCCTGAGGGCCAACTCAATTGGTTTGCTAGAATTTACATGACATGTCAGAACATACAGATCCATCACTGACGATCGCTGACAACTCCGACACCTTTGCTTCGGGGCTCTGCCTCGATGACGACACGTTGCTGGGTGAGGCCCTCTCCATGGGCAGAAACGATCTTCCCGAGTCTCCCACCAGTCGAAATTCAGCAACCTGGTTCAATCATGGATTGGATCTGCTCAAGAGAGGTGCCTGGTCCCAGGCGACAGAGGTGTTCACCCGATGTCTGGAGAACGAGCAGTCCGATGAGGAGTTGCTTGCCAGGTCGTATGCCCTGAAGGGATATGCGCTCGCGAAGCAGGGGCATATCGAACAAGCCATCGTCTGTTACAAGTCATGTCTTGAAATCAACGATGAATCCATCGAGGCCCTGTCCGGACTGGCCTGTGCGATGGGGGATATGAACAGGCTCGACAAGGCCCTCAAGTATTCCATGAAGGCCTGTTCGGTCAGGCCCGAGAACGGACCGCTTCGCTACAACCTTGGAAACATACACCT
>DEYM01000107.1 GCA_002364555.1 Phycisphaerales bacterium UBA3158
CAACGTGTCCGTTGGTGATCCGATCACCTTGACCATGACCATCACGAATACCGGCGATGATCAGACGGACATGGATGTGGTTCCAGCGCCTCCTCTACACAAGATCCCGAAGCTAGATCAGGATTTCCGTGTCCCCAAGGAGACGCTTGCTGGAGTCACGAGTGGGCGGAATAAGACATTCACCCAGACGATCCGAGCCAAGAATGACGGAATCGATTCGATTCCCCCGATCACATACAGCTTCTTCGATCCGCAATCAGGTAGCTACCAAACCGATGACAGCCGCCCCATACGACTGGAAGTGAGCGGCTCCGAAACCATCGATTCATCAGACATCAACGGCAATCCTCGACAAATCGGCATCGCCAGCACCGACAGTCTCCACAGCGTCACCGGAGGCTTGCTGGCAAACTACACGGGATCAGATCGTCTGCTCTCCAATCAGGGCCCACCCAGCGACTGGTGGCTGGTGATCATCCTTGCGGGCCCTCCGATCGTCTGTGTGATGCTCGCCGCGACAATTCAGGGCATGCGTGGCCATGCTTCCGATCCGACGAGAGTTCGCTCACGCAAGGCCGCCAGGATCGCCATTGAACGACTGCGAGACTCGACCCTGCCGGATGACGTACAGGTTGCCCAGATCGTCTGTGGTTATGTGGCGGACAAGATCGGCAAGCCGGCGGCAGGCTTTCTCAGAAGCGATGTCCATCAGGCACTGACGACATCCGAAGTCGAGGAGACCCTCGTCGTCGAAATGGACAAGCTGCTTCTCCATTGCGAAAGAATGCACTATTCAGGCGACTCGGACTCAGCCCGATCCTCGCTCAAGAGCGAGGCGATTTCACTGATCAAATCACTGGAATCCGATGGCTCAATACGAAGAATCAACCTGCGAGACCAGTCATGAAGTTGGCGATAGTCACCATTCTGCTTTCCTGCCTGTGGACGTCACAGAGCTTCGCGATTGATCTCGATCTGACACGGGATCAACAGGTGAAGATTCTCGATGAAGCACAGGCCAGCTACGACAAGGCCGCTTCTCTTCTTCGAAGCGACCCCGAATCCGCGGATGCGATGTTCAGGGAATCATCCGATCGATTCCAACTGCTCATTGACAGTGGCATCATCAATGGAGACCTCTACTACGATCTGGGCAATGCCTGCCTTCAATCCGGTGATCTTGGCCGGGCCGTCGTCAACTATCTCAGAGCCGATGCCCTGAATCCGACTGATCCGAGAATCGAAGCCAATCTATCGCACGCCAGATCACTTGTACGACCTCAGGTGACCAAGGATGGATCGGATGCATTGCTTCATCGATTGACCTTCTGGCATCACGGCTGGCCTGTCAAATGGAGACTCGTCCTCTTCGCATCCGCATGGACCATACTGTGGGCTTCGATACTGATCAGGATCTGGAGAAGGTACCCCGGCTTCCTGTGGTTCACTGGAATCGCCGCGGTGGTTGCCATTGCGTTCGGGGCATCCACCTTCATCTCGATAGCCTCATCCGATGCCTCCCAGCAAGGGGTTCTCATACGGGATGACGTCGTGGTCAGAAAGGGCAATGCGGAGAGCTACTCACCGCAGTTCGAGCAACCCGTCAATCAGGGGCTGGAATTCAGAGTACTTGAACAAAGACCGGATTGGCTGCACATTGAACTCAACAATGGCGAATCAGGATGGATCCCGAGATCGGATGCTGAAATCGTCTCCGAGGAGATGACAGCCAACATGGCGATCATCTGAAGGCGACACCTCAACCAAGACCGCAATCCCAGTCTGCAATCACTCCCAGCAGATCGTCGATGTCGTACGTGCTGCCGAAGCCATCGAGCACCTGAAGCAGGTCCTGCACATCGGTCCGACCGGAACCGTCTATATCACCTTCACAGTCGACCGGAGAGTCCTCGATGGTCACCACCAGGGAAAATGACAGTGTCTGATCCGTGGCTCCCGGAAGATTCTCATCACTCGCCAGGAGCTGCATGGCATCTGAAAGCTGTCCCGCCCCAAGCCCGGTCGTGTCGATCTCTATCTCGATCGTTCCCGGTGAACTCGTGACACCATTCTCAAGTGTTCCAGCCAACTGGAATGGAGCGTCAACCCCGTCGACGGCATCGAGATCCAATGATGCCTGCCCCGAATCCCATCCATTGTTCCAGACGGGTATCTCGATTACCTGGATACCACTGTTCGCAGAAAGAGTCGCTGAAACGACCGTGAAGTTCGTATCCGATCCAGCGGAGAAAGACGCGTCGGAATGACGTAGAACCGTACCGGTGATCGGTATCTCGGCTGGCGACCCCTGAACGAAATCGTCATCGGAATTGACCAGCAGAGTGCCACTGACGACACCACTGCCAGTTGGCATGATCGTGAACGGCGTCCACTCGTCCTCACCCGGGGAGAGCATGCCGGAGCCGGATACGCCCTGGATACCCTCCTCGCCGCTCAGATACCACGCCATGTCCGAACCACCACCTGCATAGGCAGGCGAACAGCTGTTCTTCACGTTGACGAAGAGTTCAAGTTCCCCACCGGCGATGATCGTCCCGAATCCGGAATTGAACATCGTTGCCGTCATGGAGGCGGGTATGCGGTAATCCACCATGACAGGAATATGGTCGGAGGCGTTATGGAGGTTGTTTGCCAGGGAGTTCGATCGGGCCGTCTCTCCGGGAAAATAACTGTTGTTCCCATCGTTGATGGCGTCGTTGTAATGGTTCCCATCGTTTCCAACGGCACGCATTGAACCGGAGATCATCTTCAATCCGCGGCTTCCAGACAAATTGGTGGTGTGAAGCTGAAAGTCGAATCGATCATCCATGCCTCCACTGGCGAGTCCATCATCGGAAATGACTCTTGGTGACTGGGTATGCTTCGATGCATTGCCACCACCTGACCAGCTGCCCGATCCCAGAGGATCCAGGATTTGATCCGTTCCGTAGTTCAGGATCGCCTGGTAGGCCGACTCGTTGTTGCTGTAGAAGTTGAAGTCGCCACAGACGATGACATGCGGATCACCGGAGAGCTCCTCGATGTTCTCCTTGATGTTCTCCGCACCGAACAACCGGTCTTCCTCGTTCGACTCGCCGGTACCCGCCTTGAGATGGCCGCTGTAGACATAGAAGTCCACGAATGGATCGCTGAATCCAGTCAGGCGAAACTGCCAGCGTCTTGCTCTTCTACCCGCTCCGGTGAAGGTCCCATCATGTCCAGAGGGAACCTCGAACACCACATCGGATCGATAGAACACGGCCTGAGCACCTCCATAGGAGTCCTCATTCGTGTTCGTATACGTCCCTGCGGTGTACAGAGGGGAGAGCATGGAATTGAGTGCGTTGAAGGTGTCCTGGGTGACTTCCTGGAAGACCATGATGGATACCGGATGGGCCTGACCGGCATGGTCATCACTGGACATCTCATTCAACACAGACGCCAAGGCGGCCTGATTGCCTCGCAGCTGGGCGATGTTGTAGTTGATAACCCTGACCTGGGCATGAACCGAGGAGGAAATCATGGCGATCAATGCCACGATGACTAATCCATGAATCCGGATGGCAGCCCCCCATCGGGTTTCACTCTTCACGCCTGACTCTCCTCACAAGGTGGTGACACAGACCATGATTCGGGACAATCCCCTGCACGGTTGCATCAGAGGCTTCAGTCTACTTCCAGCAGAACCAATGACGAACAAATAAGCAGCTGAAATGGCGATATCACATCTGAAAACGCTCTTGAAGAGTCGATTCCGGGCCTGATCCTTCATATTGGAACTGATTCGCCTAGTTGGCTGACAGTGGCACCATCAGGATTCCATCCTCAGGATGGCCAACACGTTCGCCAGGATTGATCCGGACCGTCGCCGTGGCACCGGAATGCAATGTGCAACCAGGGGCTTCCTCCAGAATGATCCGAACGGGGAACCGCTGAGCCAATCTCACCCAATCGAGCGCCGGTGGCACATCAGGCAAGGCGTTGACACTGGCACCGACTGGTTGAAAGATGGCTTTGCCGATTCCCTCGACGACCCCCTTGAGGGGCTGGCCTGGACAGGCCAGCAACCATACCTCGGCGGTCATGCCCGGTTCAATTCGACCAAGAAGTGTTTCTCGATAATTCGCAAGGACGTACCAGCGGGAATCGTCCACTACGGTGAACAGCTGCACACCCTGATTGGCATATTCGCCACGAGCAATGTTCAAGTTGGATACGTATCCGCTCACCTGTGCGCGAACAAAGCAGTATTCGATGTTCAATCTGGCATCGGCCAGCGAGGCAGCGACCTCCTGCCTTCGTGCATTACCATCCAGATCATCTCCCACCAGTCTCTGAGCTCGCTTGAGCTGCGCCTCCGCAGCTTCGACACGGCCGAGGGAGGCCTGAGCATCGCTTCTGGCTTTCTCAACCTCGTTTGGAGTCACGAACTTCTGAGCGAGAAGCGGCTCCAGCCTGGCGAGATAGGAGACGGCATAGGCGGATTCGGCCAGCATCTCTTCAAGCGATGCCGATGCGGCAAGAACGGATTGCCTGAAAGCCTCGATTTCAAGATCCGTCACCACAAGCTTGGCCTCGAGCCTTTCCACCTCGGCTTCGTAGGGACGAGGGTCGACGACGAAGAGAACCTCACCGGCAGTGACTCGCTGGTTATCCCTTACATTGAGCTCGACGATGTTACCGCTGACATGAGCCGCCACACCGACGGTGTTGGCTCGGACGAACGCATCGGATGTCCTCGGATACCGAACAAGCTCCATCAACGTCAATGCACATCCCGCCACTGCACCCACCCAGCAGACGACCGCCACGATGACTGCCGCTGATCGCCGAACACGATCTCGAGGTGGTTCGCTCTGGGTGTCTGTCGAATCACTTGGCATAGAAGACCAGCCAGATGAGAGTGGTGTACAGGATCAGCATGGATATGTAGCTGAGCGATCTGAGGGGAAGATGTTGATCGATGCCGAATCGCCTGAGCATGGACCAGGAGACCACCATGCAGATAATGCCGGCGATTCCCGAAATCAACCATGCGGGAAAGAAGGCCCCCTCGATATTGACGAGTGGATCACAGCCCGCCAATGGAACCAGCAGGATGACGACGAATGTCATGCGAATCATGCCTGTGAACATCGATCGATTGATCATGTTCCCAGTGTAGAGCATCCTGACTTCAGGTGAAAAACCCAATCAACCGATAGTATCAAGGCATGAAACGGCTTCTATTACCTTTGTTGTGCCTGATGATTCCCTTGTCCTCATGTGGTCGTCCCCATCCACTTGCGGAGTGGGAACCGGACGAGTTCGCCCCGGCCTCGCCACAAAGAACCTGGTCGGCCAAGTGGTGGCCGGACGGAGGCGGTGAGACCCCGGAGATGCAGACGATACCGCCAGCCATGTTCGAGAAAGATATTCTGGAAAGTCCATTGAGCCTCTCCTCCTCGCTGGATGTCGCCTTGAATGCCAATCCTCAGACGAGAGTCGCCTGGGCCAATGCCAGAGCAGCCGCCGCCGAATACGGCATTTCCCGCGGGGCCTGGTATCCCGCCATCGCGGCTTCTGCCGGTCTCTCGTACAGCCGCTCGCCTGAACCATTCGGTGGTCCCAACAACGTCATCATGGATGATTCGCTCATCGCAGGCCCGGGGCTGAGTCTGACATGGACATTGCTCGACTTTGGACGAAGAGAAGCCAGCGACGACATGACTGCCCGTGCACTGCTTGCCGCCAATCTGAGATTCAATCGTGAAATCCAGGATGTCGCCTACGAGGTCCAGCGGGACTTCTTCAAGCTCGAAGCCGCGCATGGACTCATGGAAGCGGCGGAAATGGATCTTGCACTCGCCACCACCGTACTCCAGTCACTCGAGGAGAGGCTGTTCCTTGGACTGGCCACGATGCCGGAGGTCCTTGAAGCGCGACAGTCAGAGGCACTCGCGGGCTATGAAGTGCAGGTCGCCAAGACCGCCATTCATGACACTCGAACCGATCTGCTGGTCACGATGGGTATCCCCCCGAGCAATGAAGTCGCCTTCGAGCTACAGCCCTATTCGCCGCTGCCCGATGAGATCGCCGTCAGCGTCGACAAACTCACGACACTGGCCATGGCGGCCAGACCGGATCTGGCCGCAGCCGCAGCCGATGTCCAAGCGGCCAAATCAGGCGTGAGAGCCGCTGAAGCCGAGTTGAACCCTCAGATAGATGTCTTTGGAGACGTGGCCTATCACTACATCGACTACAGCCTGAATCCATTCGAGGGATTTCCTCCACCCAATACGGGTAGTGGCTGGGGAGCGGTCTGGTCCGCTGGTGTGGAGGGCAGCTGGCTTCTGTTCGATGGTGAAATTCGCCACAACAGAATCCGAAAGGCAAGAGCAGAACTGACTGCCGCCAGGGAGACGATGAGACGTGCCCAGCTCGATGCCGCAGGTGAAGTGTGGGATTCATACTTCGACTACGACGTCGCCACCCAACGCCACGAATGGTCATTGGCTGTCGAGGCGACCGCCATCGAGAGTTTCGAGGCTGTCCAGATGGCCTTTGATTTCGGTCTTCGGACACTCCCCGATCTACTCGGTGCCCAGCAGATGGTGGCCGCCGCCAGGTCCAACAGGATCCAGAGCCGGTCCGATGTGCTGATCTCAGCGGCGAGCATCGTTCATGCCACTGGCGATCTTCGGGTCAACTGACCTTTATCTTGGCCAACCTGGAGATGCCCTTCTTCTGACTGAAGAGTGAAGCAGTCTGTCTTGCATCCTGAACGCAACTGTCCAGATCGGGGATCATGTCGCTGTAATAGCCCAGGAAATCGCTGATCATCTTCTGGTTTGTCACACTCGATTCGAGTTGCATTGGCTTGATCACGTCATACGCCTCATCAAGTAGTGGCCTCAGAGGCTGAACCTCACCCTCACCTCCCTGCACCAGGTCGGCAATCAAACGAAGACGATCCTCAATTGCTGTTCGCAACCGTATGATCGCTGGATTGGTCACGATTTCCTGAGGCAGCGAGCGAAGCTGCCTGGCTTCCACAAGAAGGACGATCTTGGGCAGTAGCCCCTGAATTCTGACGCCCATGTTGAGTCCGGGTGCGGCATGAGCTCGCGTGATGCCTCTCTCATATCGAGCCTCTTCCCGATATTTGTATGCATTGGAAACATCCGACAAGATCTGATAGTTCCAGCCATTGGGTGGGCGACGAAGCATGTCGTCGTGTGGCCCCTGAAGACCAACTTCGAGATAATCCGCCATCAATCTCGACGCAGATGCCATGGCTGAACAGATCTGACTTCCAGCCCACACCGGCCAGAGCAATCGAAGGACGCTCAACGCTATGCATAAGCCGACGAGAATACCCGTCAGACGCTCTAACCCCGATTCGACATCGCCACTTGGGCCAACAGCACCCAAGACCAATGCCAAGGCGATTCCTATCTGCATCCCCACGTAGGACGTCTCCCATGAGCCGGCCATGAGCCAGGCCGAAACACCCAGTCCAAAGCTGATATACAGGAGCATCCAGGTGAAGTCGTTGGTATTGGCGGAAATAATCGCCAGACCGGCGATGGCGAAGGCACAGCCGATGGCGGCTCCAATGATCCGCTGAATCGACTTCGACAAGGATGCCCCCATCGTTGGCTGAATGACAAGAATGGCCGTGACCGCAGTCGTCAGCATTGCATCGCCCCAACGCATCGTGGCAACAACTATCAACGCGAGCATGGTCGAAAGAGTTGCCTTCACGGCCAATTCAAGTGATTCACGGTTGATGTTCTTGATCTGATTCCGAGCGACATTGATCAACCCAAACCGGTTGCCGATCGCTTGGTGGCCAGCGTGATCCTGATACCGCATGATTTCATCGACTTCGGAGACCTGTCGAAGCAACATGATGAATGTCGTCACGGCATTGACTCGCTCCAGATTCTGTCCATGTCCACGAGCGTCTTCAAGCTCATCGGCCATCGTATTCATCGCGTGTGCGTCTACATGCGATGGATGACCTTCCAGAAGGCTCTCGCCGGCATCCGACCAGGCGGAACGAAGGAATGGAAGATATTCGAGCATCTTTGCCCTGAATTCATCGGGTATTTCCCGCAGCTCTCCGGAAGCCAACTGCTGGAGAAGCATCTCCGACTGGACAGCCACTCGATTGGTGAGATTGACGCGGGCCATCCATACGCCCCCCTCCTCATAGACATGGGAACTCTCCCCGATGGCGGCGTTGAGCAGATCGATCTTCTCAGTGAAGCTCGTTCGGGATTCGGGCTGGATTTCGATGTCATCGGAATGGGTCCCATCGAGAATATGGGCCAGAGCCTCAAATCTTGAGTTGGCACGATCAAGGCTGGCCTTCATTGTTTTCTTGAGCTCGGATTCCGCCGAAAACGGAAGGAGGCATCTACTGACTATGCAGACCGAGAAGATCCCGAAGATGGTCTCTGTGAACCGCACCAATCCATTGCTGACAACTGATTGAGGATCCGTCCATGCTGGACAGATGACAACTGTCATGGTCAAGACGACCATGAAGAAGGCATACGGATTTGTCGCCACCGTCTGGGACAGATAGATACAGACCAGAAAGATCGGTATGTAGGAGAACAACAACGCTCCAGGGCTCTGTGGAAACAGGGCAACGAGCATCACGGCGAGGAAATAGCCCAAAATGGTCGCGAGCGTTCTTTGAAACGATCGCAGCCAGGTCACACCGACATTCTTCGAGGAAAGAATGATCACGGTGACCACAGGCCAGAAAGTGGAACCATCAATGAATATCAGTGTGATCAGCTGAGCTATCGCTGCAGCCAGCACGATCCGGGCAACTGATGCCCATCGGCCGGGCTTGTGATCGAAAATGTCTTCAATCACGCTCAGTGCGGGAGCGACGAGAGTCGATTTTTGTCTAGAGACAGTGATGATTGGATGCTATCACGTCGTACTGGAGTGATTATGGAATAGCGTGGCGCATGGAAAAGGCCCCATCAAAGATGGGGCCTTTCGAGGACACGAGTTCCCTCAAAAGTGAACAGTTGGAATAAAACCATTTGCCATGCTTTGCAGCACGGCTCTCCGGACGAATCCGGACGAGATTGTGTTGACTGTCCCGGTGCAGATCGCTCTGCTGGTGACAGCTGTTGTTCGACTGACAATAATTGACAGCCGATGGCTGTCACCTCCGGGTCCAAGGAAATCCCTTAGAAAGGAGGT
>DEYM01000001.1 GCA_002364555.1 Phycisphaerales bacterium UBA3158
GGTTGAATGACAGGCCACCAGAACAGCAGTGAGACGAAGATGAAGCAGAAGTGTTCAAACTGATGCCAGGAGGCATTCCGCAGACCCAGTTCATAGAACGGTGGCCAGTGCCATGTCCATGTCACGGCGATGAACAGGATGAGGCATGTGGCCGGATGGGTCAGGAAATGAAAGAACGCCCGCAGGGGCTTCCATGCCAGGAATGGTCCGATCCAGTATTTCCTGATCTGGTTGGGCAGCCCTCGAAGCATGGGAATCCCTGGTGCAGAGAGCCATATGAGCGGAGGGGCCACCATCATGATCAGCAGATGCTGCGTCATGTGGGCCTGGAGCAGTAGATTGCCCATGGCATCCAGCGGAGAGGCGATGGAGAACCAGATCGTGGCGAGACCTGCCAGAAAGCAGCCGGCTCTCCAGAGCGGGAATCGTCTTGGCATCTGCCTGTTGAGACCCACCCATCCCCTGAGATAGACCCACATCGACAACACCGAGAGCAGCAGGATCCACGGCTCCAGGGTCCACGATTTGAGTAGTGCTTCTGCGACGGGATTCACGCAACAATCCTAGCGGTTCTGGCTCTGGAATAGAGGCCACTTCCGAATTCGTGAATGATCCGGTCTAGAAAATGGGTGGAACAGGGTCCTGTGTTTCTCTGGGGGTCATCGAGAAGCCCGCGGCCGGTTCCCATTCTGGATGCATGGTCTCGAGGAACGACACGACGGCGGTCACCGTCTCGGGAGAGAGGTGCTTTCCATAGGCGGGCATGTTGCCGCCGCCCTGAATCACCTGACGAATCAGCTGATCATTGTTCATTCGAGTGGCGACATCATCCAGTTCCGGTCCTCGATGACCACCACGTCCCTGCAGTGCATGGCAATTACGACACTGCTTGTTCTGGATCACCATGGCGCCCTGAAGCTGCAGTGGGGTTCTGTTCTGGACGTACGAAACGGGGGTGGGGATTCCACTCCAGGCATTCATCACCGGTGACCAGGGAGCTATGTAGGCCAGGTAGGTGAGGGAGCCAAGCGTCAGCATCAGGAAGATGATGACCAGCACCGAGAAGGGTCTTCGCTTCCAATGCTTCTCACCTCGACCGGAGATGAAGGGCAGCAGTATCAGCACCGCTGCGGCCAGCACCGGGAATCCGATGATGAGGAAGGTCTCCATGTATGGAGGCAGCAGTGCCAGCACGGCGAAGATCGACATGAACCAGAAATCGGGCTCCGGCGCGGTGTCGATCAGCGTCGGATCGGGCATCCCAGTTGGGCCTGAAGGGCCGAACAGGGCTGCGAAGAGAATGACGAGGAAGAGCGTGATCGAGACGGCGATCATGTCCCGAGCGGCCGCGTTGGGGAAGAACGGCATGCCTCGCTTCTTGACTTCCCGTTCGTATGTCTCGAAGTAGGTCTTCTTGTTGACGTGATAGCCCGGTGTCGGCGTCTCGTTGATTCCGCACTTGATCACCAGCAGCAGATGCAGGCCGATGAGTCCGAAGAGTGCCCCGGGCAGTACGAACACATGGAGGGCGAAGAAGCGGGAAAGCGCCTCTGATCCGATGACGGCACCACCGAGAACGAAGTGGACCAGCTCGGGTCCGATCCAGGGTACGCGGCCAGCCATGGCCATGCCGACGCTGAGTCCCCAGTAGGCATCCTGATCCCATCGAAGCACCTGCCCGGTGAAGGCCATGCCCAGCGTGCACAGGAAGAGGCCCAGTCCGACGATCCAGGTCAGTTCACGCGGGAACTTGAAGGCCCCGTACAGGAATACCTGAAGCATGTGGATGGTCATGAAGGTGAGCATCAGATGGGAGCCCCAGACGTGCATGGCACGCAGGAACCAGCCCATGTAGAGCTCGTAGTTCATGTACATCAACGATTCCCAGGCCTGGCTACCGGATGGCACATAGGCCAGCGACAGGCAGATTCCAGTCGTGATCTGGAGGATGAAGAGCGTGAGCGTCATGCTTCCGAACACATACCACCACTTCGCGCTGGTCGGCACGGAATGTGTGGCACTTGGGGTGATCAGCTCGGCCAGATGCAGCCTGCTTTCAAACCAGTTCAAGAAGTTTTTCATGGGTGCCAGATTCATCGTGAGTTGCAGGGCCTCGGATCAGACGGACTGTTGTAGGGTTGGGAGACGGCCAGCCTTGACTTCAAGTTTGCTGCCGACAATTCGATATTCGTACTTGTAGAGCCCGCGGGGAGGGGGTCCGGCAGCGTGAGTTCCGTCTGCGTAGTAGACCCCTCCATGGCAAGGGCACATGAAGAGTTGTGATTCCGGGAACCAGCGAACGGGACATCCAAGATGCGCGCAATTGATGGCGAACACGGTGAAGCTTCCATCGTCAAGCCGTCGAACCCAGCATGGGGTGTCGGCGGTGTATCCATCCCATGGTGTCCGGAATGGATTCACGTAGGTGGCCAGTCGCGTCTGCCCCTTCGGGAAGGCATCCGTCTCACCAATGGACGTCCACTTCTGCCATCCGGTTCCCTTCCATGAGCTGAAGAGGTAGCCCAGGATGGGCAAGGCGATCAGTACGCCCACGGCGGCGTTCATGGCAGCACCAAGCCAGAACAGGAACGTACGACGAGGCGGTTCCGGTTCGGGGCCTTCTCCCAGCATTGCCAGGTCAGGAGCTTCCTTGTATTCGAAGTTTTCAGCCATTTCTGCGTCGTCTCGTTCTGATCACGGAGTCATGTTGGAGGAGTCGTCACTCGATGACGGCTCCAGGGTGTTCGTGTCTGGGTAGGGTTGCCCTGGATAGGCCATTCGATGCGATGCAAGCCAGGCGACGATGTCGCTGATCTGCTTGTCGTTCAATGCCGGCAACGTTTCTCTCTTACTGTTCATGTGACCACCGGAATAGCCTGCGTAGTTTGGCATGCCCAGATCGATTCTTCCACAGATGATTGCAGATCGAAGGGCCTGATCACTGGAGAGTGCGAGAAATGTCGGATTGACCACGGATCCTGCCTTGCCACCGTTTCCATCTGCCCCGTGGCAATGGCCGCAGTAGGTGGCGAAGGTCTTCTGGCCGGGAGCGACCGCGCCGGGTTTGGCCGAGAGCTTGGGTAGTGACATCCCTTTCACGGCAGCTGGATTGGACCAGTGCTCCCACATGCCGTCGACGACGTCCTTCACCTGCTGGGATGTCATGGGACCTCCCTGATCGGCCGCGAACGCCGGCATCAACGTGTGGTTGACGCCTTTGGCGATGACATCGGTCACGTACTGCTTGTTGGCTATCGCCAGATAGAGCGGATCGTTCATGGGCCGCGCCGGGCCCCATCTGCCATCAGCCCCATGGCAGCCCGAGCAGTGGGTGGTCCAGAGCGTGTGGAAATTGGAGATGGTGGACTGGATGACGGGCTTGTCCGCCTCGGTGGGTTTGCCGGGCATCCAGTCGCATGCACCGATGAAGACAGCGGTGATCATGGCAATCGAAATGGTGAATCGAGTTCTCACTCGTCTGATTCTCCCTGCTCGGGTATCCCTGGTGATTCAATGCCGACTCGTTCCAGATAGGACCAGTTCTGCATGGTGCCGATCTTCTCGGTGTTGATGATCCACCAGCCAGTCACGATTCCGTAGGTGATCTGTGCGCCGATGAACCAGAGCCAGTCGATATTGTCCTGAAGAAGGGGGTTGATCACGCTGATGGTGGCCCAGGTGAGTCCGGACCAGACAAGCGGTACGAATACCGCGGCGAACAACAATGGGAATCTTGGAATCATCGGAAGCGTGACGCCGTAGATGAGCCCGACCAGCACCGACATCAGCGACTGGATGATCATGGCTACCACGAAGCTCGTCGTGCTGAACTGGCTGAGTTGTTCGACAGTCTGACTTTCAACGCCGATCAATATGGTTGCCGAGAGGAGATTGCAGGCGTACCAGAGACTGCCATGTTCGATCAGGCTGCCGATCGTGGCCACGATCGCCATGACGACTCCGCCGATGATTCCGCCCCAGACACCAGCCGAATAGGGGTGGATCATGGCTGGAATTCTCTGGCGATGTCTTTCCTGACCCATGAGCCGCTTGACCTTGCTGGTTCTGGGTGTGATCGGAAGTGGCCCTCTCTGGATTCGGGCAATCTCTTCCTGGTCATCGGGATGGACCTCGCGGAACCAGCCGATGGCACCGATGATCAGGAGCATGAAGCCGATGATGGTCACGACCCATTGAGTGACGAGGCCAGCAGCGACCAGCGTGAGTCCGAAGGCGCAGGTGAACGGAGAACTCGTGGGAGCGGGTATCTCGATGCCCTCAGGCTGCGGGGGACGTGGATGGAATTCCTTGCTGCTCATGATGATTCAATGGTCCGGTCAGGCTGTTCCAAGAATGTAGACGATTAAGAAAACGGCGATCCAGATCCCATCGACGAAATGCCAGTACCAGGACAGCATGTCGACCTTGTGGGCATGGCGTTTATGCATGAAGCCACACATGGTGAGGATGAAGACGATGGTCAGTACGATCAGTCCGCCGCAGACGTGTCCGGCGTGGAAGCCGACGACGGTGTAGAAGGTCGAGCCGAAGAGATTGGTTCTGATGGTCAGACCATCATCCACCATCATTCCGTACCACTCCATTCCGGTCCCGACCAGGAATTCGATGCCGAAGAGAATGGTCAGAAGCCACCAGAAGGCGAATGTCTTGATCTTGCCCTTCCTCAGGGCCTTGACGGCCAGCACGATCCAGATCGAACTGGTGAGAAGGAAGATCGAGTTGAAGAGGACCTTCATCGGCGCAACGGAGATGTCCAGCGTGTCCTGTGCGAACGGTGGTTCGAGATCTCTTCCGATGTAGAACATGTACGTGGCCAGGAGTGTTCCGAAGAACGTGATCTCGGAACAGATCAGACAGATCATGCCAAGCTTGCCTCGATTGAGGTTCACGTTCTTGGCGACCGGCGCTTCCATGGCGTCGGCGGGAGTGGTCGAGTTGGCGGTGACTTGACTCATGGAGGCGCTACTCGTACTTCCAGTCTGGATCTTCCGGATGCTTCTCGTCCCAGAGGGGGCGACGGCTGTGGACGACGGGTATCTCCTTGAAGTTGTACTCAGGAGGTGGTGACGTGGTGGCCCATTCGAGCGTCCATGCATCCCATGGATCGTCTCCGGCCTTCTTGCCTCTGAAGAGACTGTTCAGGACGTTGTAGGTAAAGAACAGGATGGCCGCTATCTGGAAGAGCACGCCTATGGATGACAGCAGATTCCAGAGTTCCCATCCACGATCGGCCTGATAGGTGTAGATGCGTCGTGGCATTCCGAGCATGCCGCTGACATGCATCGGACCAAAGGTCAGATTGAAGCCGATGAACAGCAGCCAGAAATGCCACTTGCCGATCTTCTCGTCGAGCATCCGTCCGGAAACCTTGGGCAGCCAGTAGTAGATCGCGGCGAAGATCGAGAACACCAGTCCACCGAAGAGGACGTAGTGGAAGTGGCCAACGACGAAGTAGGAGTCACTGACCTGCCAGTCGAACGGGACGACGGCGAGCATGACGCCCGTCAATCCGCCCAGAAGGAACTGGGTCAGGAATCCCAGCGAGAAGAGCATAGGCGTGTGCAGCAGGATTCGGCCGCCGTAGAGGGTGGCGATCCAGTTGAACATCTTCATGCCCGTCGGCACGGCGATCAACATGGTCGATCCCATGAAGATGGCGTTGACCATGGGGCTCAGTCCCAGCGCGAACATGTGGTGCACCCATACGCCCAGTGAGATGAAGCCGATGGCGATCGTCGCGGCCACCATGAGCGGATAGCCGAAGATCACCTTCCGGCTGAAGACTGGAATGATCTCGGAGACGTAGGCGAACGCCGGAAGAATCAGGATGTAGACCTCGGGGTGTCCGAAGAACCAGAAGAGATTCTGCCATAGGACGGCGGAGCCACCATCCTGGGTGTCGAAGAACTGCGCTCCCAGCCAGCGGTCGAACAGCAGCATGACCTGGGCGGCCGTGAGCGGAGGCATCGCGATCATGATCAGGATCGCATCGATGAACATGAGCCAGACGAACAGCGGCATCTTCATCAGCGACATGCCGGGACAACGCCGACAGAGGATGGTCACGATCAGGTTGATGCCTGTGGCGATGGAGCCGAAGCCGCTGATGCCGATTCCGAGAATCCAGTAGTCGGTGCTGTGTCCGCGACTGAAGGTCTTCTCGGTGAGTGGTGCGTAGGCAAACCAGCCGACATCCGGGGAGGAGCCCATTCCGTAGAGTCCCTGGGCCCCGAAATAGCTGTAGTAGAGAAGAAGTCCACCGAACAGGAATAGCCAGAATCCAAAGGCGTTGAGTCTCGGGAAGGCGAGATCCCTGGCGCCGATCATGAGTGGCACGAAGTAGTTGGCGACTCCCAGCAGGATGGGCATTCCGACCAGGAAGACCATGGTGGTTCCGTGCATGGTGAAGAGGCGATTGAATTCCTCGGGGCCGACCACGTTCAGGCCCGGCCAGGAAAGCTGCCATCGCATCATGCTCGCTTCGAACCCGCCGATCAGGAAGAAGATGAGTCCAGCGGTGACGTACATGACGCCCAGCTTCTTGTGGTCGGAGGTGGCGATCCACTCATGCAGCCGTGTCGCGAAGGTGGCACCTGGGGCATGGCTCTGGAGTCCCTGGTTTTTTTGATCCATGGTGCTCACTTGAGAGTCTCCAGATACGCGCAGACGAGCTCGATCTCTTCGTTGGTCAGTTTCATGGCAGGCATGTCGCAGCCGGGCTTGATCGTCTGGGGATCATGGATCCACTGTCTCAGATACTTGGGTTCGTTGGGGGCGGCGCCGGCGCCGATGACCGTTCTGCTCATGAAGTGGGTCAGATCGGGGGCGAATGTCCCGTTGGCGACCGTACCTCTGATCGTATGGCAGTTGATGCAGGCGGTTCTTTCAAACACATGGCGTCCCTTGGCCACCTTGGAGTCCTCGACTGCGGGCTTCTGCTGTTCGGCGACCCATTTCTTGAATTCGGACTCGGGTTCCACGATGACCGTGATGAGCATGTTGGCATGGGCACCGCCGCAGTATTCGGCGCATTGTCCAACGTACTTGCCAGCCATGTTGGGTTGGAGCCAGAGATGATTCTTGTCTCGGTTGGGAACGACATCGGTCTTGCCTGCGAGCTGTGGTACCCAGAATGAGTGGATCACGTCAGCAGATTGCAGCGAGAGGAAGGTGGGGATCTCGGCTCCATCATCGCCGATGGGTATGTGCAGTTCATTGGCGGTCACGAAGCCATATTCGGGATAATCGAATTCCCACCACCAGCGATGGCCCACCACGGTGACTTCGAGCGAGCCCTCTGGTGGGGTTTCCTTCTCGATTTCGAATATTCCACGAGCCGAGACCATGAACAGCACGAAGACGATGAGAATCGGAAGTACTGTCCAGGCAAGTTCGATGGGGTTGCTGCCGTAGATCTGCGGAGGTTCGTCCTCATCCCTGTTTTCATCACCCTGCTTGTGGCTGTAGCGAATGATGCTGAAGACGATCATGGCCATGACAATCACACCGAGTGCACCGACAATGCCGATGACAAGCCAGGTGATATCTAGAATCTGCTGGGCAGGCCTGCTTCGAGGGGCAAACATCGTCGGGGACGATGCCGCGCCGTCGCATAGTGGACCCTGCTTGAGTGAACTGCTTTCCGACTCATCGCCAGTCACCGCGATGGCGACACCCGAGAATCCTGTGGAAAACACGATGACGAGACAGGCGATACACCGAAAACTGGATTGCAAAAGTGAAGACGGTGCCGCTTGGGGCTTCGTCGATCTCTCATGCCTCATCCTGAAATCTCCAGTTCTGCCCATCGCGATGGGGGCTGTTGAGGGCACTACAAGGCCCGCATGTGGACAAGCTAACAGTTATCTCAATGGTCACGCAAACGGCCATGAGTGGGGTTTTTTCCACTTGAGAATGAGTTTCAATTACAAATCAAATTTATCGAGGTTCCGTTCATGAGCTTCGTAGAGCTGAAGAAATCAATCGAAGCCTGCATGCTGCAGGACCGACGTCGATTTCATCGACGACTGCGGAGGCTCAAAGGTAGGCGGGACAAGGCGGTCCAGGAGCGGGGCCTTCAGAAGCTTGAGGAGCATATCCGCCAATCTATCTCCAGGGTGAACAAGAGGAGGCAAGCTCTTGTCAGGCAAGAGTTTAAGTCTGATCTGCCGATTCTTGATTCAAGGTCCCAGCTGGCGGAGGCGATCCGTGCCAATCAAGTGGTCATCGTCTGTGGCGAGACGGGCTCTGGCAAGACGACCCAGCTGCCCAGAATCTGTTTGGACATCGGCCGAGGCTTGTTCGGCATGATCGGACACACCCAACCGAGAAGGCTGGCTGCCAGATCCGTCGCCCATCGGCTCAGTGAGGAATGTGGACCCAGTACACCAGTTGGATTCCAGGTTCGGTTCAATCGAACGCTCCCCGAGGAAACCATGGTCAAGATCATGACTGATGGAATCCTGCTTGCCGAGCTGGGGGAGGATCCACGTCTTGAGAAGTACGACACCATCATCATCGATGAAGCTCATGAAAGAAGTCTCAACATCGATTTGTTGATGGGTTGTCTCAAGGGCATTCTCGACAAGCGGCCCGAGCTTCGTGTGATCGTCACCTCGGCGACCATCGACTCCGAACGTTTTTCGGAATTCTTCGACGGCGCGCCCGTCTTCGAGGTTTCAGGCAGGCAGTATCCCGTGGAGATCGTCCATGCCGCTACCGGGGATTCCCCGGAGGATCCAGAGAAGACGGTCTCGCGAGTCAGTGAATGCATGCACGAAGTTCTGAAAGCGCATCCCGATGAAGGGGATGTGCTCGTCTTCCTGCCGGGTGAACGGGAGATTCGCGAACTCTCCCAGAAACTGGGAGGTTCATTCGGCAGCACCTTCGAGATAGTACCTCTGTATGCGCGTCTTTCCCTGTCGGCGCAGCAGAAGGCGCTTCGTTCCGGAAGCCGAAGACGGATCGTCCTGTCGACCAATGTCGCGGAGACATCCCTGACCGTTCCGGGCATTCGAGTCGTCATCGATTCAGGTCTTGTTCGCATCAATCGTTTCAGCGCGAGACGCGGTATCAACAGGCTCCCCATCGAGGGGGTGTCGCTCGCTTCGGCGAATCAAAGAGCCGGACGTGCCGGGCGAGTGGCGCCGGGCACCTGTTACCGTCTCTTCTCCGAAGGCGCCTTGCAGAGACGGGATGCATTCACTGCGCCAGAGGTCATGAGAACCAATCTGGCGTCATTGATCCTTCGACTCGCGGAACTCGGATTCACCGACATCGATGCCTTTCCACTGCTCGATCGTCCCAAGCCGGCGGCCGTTCGAGCGGGTCTGGAGACGCTTCAAGATCTGGGGGCCTTGGATGCATCGGGGGAGTTGACCAGTCTGGGTCGATCGATGGCGAAGCTGCCGGTCGATCCCCGTATCGCCCGCATACTTCTCTCCGGGCAGACATTCGGTTGTCTTGACGACATCCTCGTGATCGCCAGTGCGATGTCGATCTCCGATCCGAGACTTCGCCCTCCCGAAAAGGAGGAACAGGCGGCCCAGCGTCATGCCGTCTTCAAGGTCGCCGGTTCTGACTTCCTGTCTTTGCGGGCGTTGTGGAAAAGCTGGCGAAAGATCGACAGGCGAGGGCAGGGCCGACGTCGTTGGTGTCAGGAGAACTATCTCTCCTGGGTGAGGATGCTTGAATGGCGTGAAATCCACGATCAACTTCGACGAATGCTTCGCGAGGCGGGTCTGACCGGGGGCGCCGGCAAGGGCGATGACGAGGCGATTCACCGAGCACTCCTGAGTGGTCTGGTAGCCAACGTGGGCAACCATTCCCGTTCCGAACAGGATGGTGAGGCAGCATCGAGAAAGAACAAGGGGGTCTACGACGGACCTGGTCGACGGCGATTCCGGATTCATCCAAGTTCGGATCTATCCAGTCAGCGACCGGACTGGATCGTGGCTGGGGAGATCGTCGAGACAACGCAGCTCTGGGCCAGACGAGTGGCTCAGGTCGATCCGGACTGGATCGTCGAGGCCGCCTCCCATCTGCTCGAGCCGGTGTATGGCGATCCTTCATGGAACGCTCCCCGCGGTTCGGCGGTCACTTCCGAGAAGCGAATGTTCAGAGGTCTGATGGTGCCGGGATCCAGGATGGTCTCGTATGCCCTCGTGGATCAGTATGTGGCTCGACAGATGTTCATCGAGGACGGACTCGTTCGGAATGGATTCGAGAGAACCTTCTCATTTCTGGAACACAACAGGGAACTCCAGAACCAGATCGAGGCCAGTGAGGCACGCCTTCGTCGTCGGGATCTGCTTGTGAGCGAACTGGAGAGATGCGCTTTCTACGAATCCCGTATTCCCACGAGTGTCGTCGACCTCAATTCGTTCGCCGCCTGGTTCGAGACGGCGCACGTCGATGAAATAGAAGCCTTGAGGATGAAGGAGGCCGATCTTCTCAGGCGTGAGGTGAGAGCCGACGAGGACGCCTTCCCGTCAAGCCTCGAAATACAGGGATGCTCGTGCCCAATCAGCTATGGATTCGAGCCCGGTTCCTCCCACGATGGAATGTGCGTGCAGGTGCCTCTGGCCATTCTGCCCGGTCTCGATCCGGAACCGTTGCAATGGCTGGTTCCGGGTCTGCTCGATGAGAAGATCGAAATGATCATCCGTGGACTCGACAAGTCGATTCGTCGTACCTGTCAGCCTGTGAACGAGGCGGTCGCCTGGTGTCGTGACCAGATGAAGTCGTCGGATAAGCCGTTCAATGACGCATTGGCCGATTCGATCTCCATTCGAAGCGGTCAGCACGTCACGATGGGGATGGTGGCCGGGGTTGCACTATCCACCCATCTCGTGGCAATGATCGAGGTGCTCGATGGTGACCATGTGGTCTGCCGTGACAGGGACATGCAGGCCATTCAGGCGTCCCATGGTGGTCGTGCGGTCGAGGATTTCCACGAGTTGGCTCAATCTCATTCTCGTCACGAATCCGGATTGACCAGCTGGCCTGCTGGACAACTGCTTGATCAGGTGCCGCTCGATGTCGCGGGAATCGTGATTCCGACCTGGACAGCGCTCGTCGACGAAGGGCAATCGGTCGGTGTCGTTCTGGTGCGAACACCAGCGGAAGCAACGCATCAGACACGGCAGGGATTGTGTCGTCTCGGGCTGATCAATGGGGGAGGCAGTATCGAATTCCAGGTTGATCATCTACCAGGCCTGGATCAAATGGCCCTTCTGGGTGCGGGATGCATGTCCGGTGTCGAGCTCAGGGATGGTCTGTCCATGCTGTCGACTGAACGAATGCTCCTCGGGGACGAGGGCATTACCGGATTGCTTCAGGAGAAGTCATTCATGACGAGGTTGGAAAGGGCTTCCGCTGATATTTCCGAGGCGGTTCTGCGTACCGGTCAGTTGATCAGTGGAATTCTCGACATCAGGCAGGAAATCGCCGTCATGCTCGAATCCGGTCCACCTCCAGGCTGTGAATTGATCTGGAAATCCGAATCTGAACACATGGATCGCCTCTTCTGTTCCGGTGTGCTTCAATCGACACCGTCAGGGTGGCTTTCTCAATATCCAAGATGGCTGGAGGTGATCAGAGTGAGATTGCAGTCGGCTCGTCGAGATCCACATCGCCACTCGGAGGCATCACGATCCGTTGATCGCTGGGAGGGACCGCTCATTGAGATCTGGTCGCGTCGGGATTCGATGGCCTGTGGGGCGATACGCCAGATGAGCTGGTTCATCGAGGAATGGCGAGCGGGCGTCTTCGCGCAGAAGCTTGGCCGGGCGATTCCTGTCGATGAGGAATCCCTTCGGAGCCAGTGGGAGGAAGTCCGGCGAAGTTCCGGAGGCTGACGTGTCGGGAATCGCTGGTTTCAGCTGGATACGGTCTCTTGTGCAGCCGAACGGCCCACGCTGTAGTACATCCAGCCGCTGTCGGTCATGGTGTCATGATCCCAGATGTTGCGGCCATCGAATACCAAAGGTGCTTTCAGAGTCGATTTGATTCGATCGAAGTCGGGGGCCCTGAACTCGGGCCACTCCGTGCAGACGATCAACGCATCCGCTCCGGGCAATGCCATGTACATGTCATCGACGATCTTGATGTCCAGTTCGTATCTCGAGAAAGTCTCGCGAGCAATCGGATCGAAGGCCGTCACCGTCGCACCGGCATCCAGCAGGCCGGTGATGATGGTGTGGGCGGGTGCTTCCCGGACATCGTCTGTGTTGGGCTTGAAGGCAAGTCCCCAGACGGCGACATGCACACCCTTCAGATCATTGTTGAAATGTCGCATGATCCTGTTGATGAACCATGGTCGTTGTGCCTGGTTGACATCATGGACCGCCTGGTTGAGAAGGCAGGGGATGTTGGAGTCCTCGCCCATCTCGATCACGGCAAGTGTGTCCTTCGGGAAGCACGAGCCACCATAGCCGAGGCCCGGATAGAGGAACTCGCGGCCGATGCGCCGATCGGCGCACATGCCTTCACGTACCTGTCGGATGTCCGCACCGTAATGTTCGCACAGCCTCGCCATCTCATTGATGAAGGAGATCTTCGCTGCCAGCATGGCATTCGAGGAGTACTTGACCATCTCCGCGGATGGGATCTCCATGAACATGAGGGGCCTGTCCTGACGGACGAATGGTTCGTAGAGTCGTTCAAGCCGTTCCTTGCCGACGTCATCATGGATGCCGCAGACGATCCGATCCGGTTTCTGGAAGTCGGCGATGGCGTCGCCCTCCTTCAGGAACTCCGGATTGTCGGCGACCGAGAATGGATGGTCGGTCAGGGCGGCGATCTGATCCCGGACCTTGTAGGTGGTACCGACTGGAACCGTCGACTTGACGACCACCAGAGGATGATCCGTATCGCAGTCCGTGTCATTCATGGCTTCGGCAATGTCGCGGGCGACCGCCATCACCGCCGAAAGGTCTGATCGTCCGTCCTCACCGGTGGGAGTGCCCACGCAGATGAAGATCAGGTCGGCACCCGAATAGGCTTGTTTTCGATCCGCGGTGAAGTTCAATCTTCCCGACTTGTGATTGAGGTGCATGAGCTCCTCGAGTCCCGGCTCGTAGATGGGGCAGGACCCGGCCTTCATCGAAGCGATTCGGGACTCGTCAATATCGAGGCAGGTGACCTCGTTGCCCGTATTGGAGAGGCAGACTCCTGTGACGAGTCCTACATAGCCAGAACCGACGATGGTGACGTTCAACACGGTGTGCTCCCTCGCGATGATCTCGCGGTGAACTTCAGGAATGATCCACGGACACATATGTGTCCAAGATCGGCAAGTATAGCCTCCGGTGGGCTCTATACGTCAGTCAAGGCTTCAAGTTCCTGAAGTCTGGATTTGAGCACGATCGCAGGATCATCATGGGCTGTTCGGCCGGCAAATCCACCGAGTTCACCGTTGGAACGTATGACTCGGTGGCATGGAACCAGCAGCGGCGTCATGTTGTTTCGCATGGCTGAACCGGCCGCTCGGGCGGCGGAGGGCCGACCAGCCCGCATGGCGAGTTGACCGTACGAAATGGTGTTTCCCGGAGAAAGGCGACGGCAGGCTTTCAGGCATCGAGTTCGAAACGGTGTGGTTCTGGGGATATCGAAGGGGGGCAGTGGCGTCCGCCTCCCCTCCATGTAAGCCTGTGTCCACATGGCGATGTCTTCTCGCAGAGTCGGAACAAGGGTACCTCCGCTGGGGCAGTATCCAATCCTTTTCCAGCCGGTGTGGAGGCCGCCTTCCGAGTCAAGGGCCAGACGAAAATCGCCCAGTTTGGTGTGAATATCACGCCAGAATTCGATGCGATGCATCTTCAGATCGTACCCTGTATCAACTGAACCAACTGTCAGGAGGCGTTCACACATGTCGACGACGACCAATACTTCAATGGATGCACTATCACAGGGTCTTCTGGAATTGCTGGAATCTCATGATCCGGCGGTCGCCTCGATTCTCTCCGATGAAGCAGATCGACAGCGGACGACCCTCGAGTTGATCGCCTCCGAGAACCATGTGAGTCCGCAGGTGATGCATGCGATGGGTTCCTGGATGACGAACAAGTACGCCGAGGGCTATCCCGGTGCCAGGTACTACGGTGGATGTGAACACTACGACCATGTCGAGAATCTGGCCTGTGATCGTGCCAAGGAACTCTTCGGGTGCCAGTTCGCCAATGTTCAGCCACATAGCGGTGCCAATGCCAACATCGCGGCCTTCATGGCATTGCTTTCCCCAGGTGACAAGGTGCTCTCGCTGCCGATCAAGTCCGGTGGCCATCTCAGCCATGGACTCAAGCCGAATTTCTCGGGAACCTTCTTCGAGATCCACGAGTACGATCTGGATGCCGACACGGAGCAGCTCGATTACGAAGTGATCGAGCAGATCGCCCGGGAGGTCCAGCCCAAGCTGATCATCTGCGGATACTCCGCCTATCCGCGTGTCATCGACTTCAAGCGTTTCCGGACCATTGCCGATTCGGTCGGCGCATTCCTGATGGCTGACATCGCGCATATCGCCGGTCTGGTCGCGGCTGGCGTTCATCCTTCCCCGTTCCCGCATGCCCATGTCGTGACGACGACCACGCACAAGACCCTTCGCGGACCACGCGGGGGGCTGGTTCTCAGTGACGATGAGGACATCGCCAAGAAGATCGATCGCAAGGTCTTCCCCGGTTCACAGGGAGGGCCCCTGATGCACATGATCGCTGCCAAGGCCATCGCGTTCCAGGAAGCGCTCCAGCCGTCGTTCCGCAACTACAGTCGCGCCGTCGTGGACAATGCCCGCGCCCTCGCCGAGTCGCTCGTCTCACACGGTTACCGACTGTGCTCGGGTGGTACGGACAATCATCTGATGCTCGTCGACCTGCGGGCTCGGGATTCCGAATTGACCGGTGCGGATGCGGAGCAGTGGCTGGAATCGGCCGGCATCATCACCAACAAGAACGGAATTCCAAACGATCCTCGTCCGCCTCGAGTCACCAGTGGTCTACGCCTGGGAACGCCCGCGTTGACGACACGGGGAATGGGTGTGGATGAGATGAAGGAAGTGGCGGGCCTGCTGGATCGCGTCATGGGTTCCCATGGTGACCAGACGGTCTGCAAGGCTGTTCGCACTGATGTGCGGTCGTTGTGTGAGCGGTTCCCGCTGCCTCATTGACGATGAATCATCGAAGCTGCCTACGGGCTTCATAGACCGCGGCGCAGGCTGTCGTCGCCAGATTCAGGCTTCTGATCCCCGGTTGCATGGGCATGAGCAGTTCATGATCCTCGCCGTTGGTCGAAAGCAGCCATTGTCGAACGGCATCAGGTACGCCAGCGCTTTCACTTCCGAACAGGAAGTAGTCGTTCGGTTGATAGTCCGCATCCCAGTAGGTCCTGGTTCCCCTGGTGGTCAGCAGCCATGCTCGTGATGGTGATTCCTGTTCGAGAAACGCCTCCCAGCTGGCATGTTCACGGCAGTCCACCAGATGCCAGTAGTCGAGACCTGCTCGCCGCCTGGCCTTGCCTGTCATGTCGAAACCTATGGGATGGATGATGTGCAGCCGGCAGCCGGCCGCTGCGGCGGTTCTGCCGATGTTTCCCGTGTTGTTGGGAATCTCGGGATGAACCAGGACGATATTGAGTGGTGGCAGGGTCACGTCCGGAGTTTAGCGTGTGGGAGCTGTCCGTTCGGCTCTGGAGGCATTGCGGGTACACTGCGGGCAGTGAATGACAGCGATCGATCACTCATGACCACGTTCTACCGACATGTACCTGCGGGATGTGTGGCTCTGCTTTCGATCGGTTTGGTCATCACGGGCTTTCTCGACCTCCTGGGGACGATGGACAAGTCCTCGCTTGTCGTGCTCGTGGTTGCCGGCTCGCTGGGAATCCTGGGCGTGTTCTTCGCCTGGGCTGGACATCGCCTGAACGCCTCGCTGATTTGGTTCGCGGGTGTCCTGAGCGTGATGCTCGTAGTCCAGGGCTTCATCAGTTCGAATACCCAATGGACGGCGATGGGAATCCTGGGACTGGTGGTCACCCTGTGCGTCTGCGCGATCTGCCCCTCATTCAGGGAGTCCCAATCATCCACCGATCGAACCGACCCTCGATCCCTGAAGCTGCTCGAACTGATCTACAGCCAGACCATGCTCAGTGATACCGCTCGGCGGGTGCTCTACAGGGAGCGGGAGCTGTCGCTGCTCAGACGCACCATCGAGGAGGATATCCAGAAGGGTGATTTCAACGCCGCGCTGGTTCTCTGCCAGGACATGGAGAAGCTGTTCGGGTACACGGAGGAGGCCGATGAGGCCAGGGAACGTGTGCTTGAGATCAGGAATGCCAAGCAGGCCCAGCAGATCGAGGAGAAGATCTCGGGCGTCCACAGAATGCTCGAGCGGGGCAGTTGGCGCAAGGCGGAACTGGCAGCCACTCGACTCCATCGGCTCTATCCGAATTCCCCGAAACTGCAGGAGCTCGAACAGAGCATCAGAATCGCCCTTGAGGATCGCAAGCGGCTGCTTCACTCGGAGTACGTTTCATCCATCGCATCCTCGGACACTGAACGGTCGATGGGGATTCTGCGTGAGCTGGATCGCTATCTATCACCGGAGGAGGCCGAGGCCATCCGGAAATCGGCTCAGGAAGTCATCAACGACCATCGGGAGCTGCTGTCCACCCGTTTTCGTGATGCCGTATCGGCACATCGCTGGCAGGAGGCGATACAGGCCGGGGAGCAGATCATGATGGAGTATCCAATGGATACCATGGCTACCGAAGTCGGTGAAATGATGGAGCGACTTCACGAAAGACAGCAAGCAATGAACACACGACCATCGGAGTGAGATGATGTTCTCAAGGATGAGAAGCACGACATCGGTATATCGGCAACGACCTGATCGTATTGGCATGGTCATGGCGGCGATCCTCTGCCTGTCATTCGGGCTGTTCATGCCCGGCTGCATAATGGAGGATTTCAACGACCTCGGAGACACCTTCTTCTCCAAGTCCCCGGCTGAAGCGGCTCGGGATGCGCTGGATCCGTACAATCCGGATCTGAGACGCGAAGGGGTGGTGCTCCTCTCCAATGCCCCCTTCGGTGGCGTCGACGCCTACCTCAAGATGTATCGCGACTATGTCGAGAACGATCCCGACCCACTGGTCAGAGGTGCGGCCATCACGGCGCTCTCCAGACATGGTGATGCCGAGGACGCCATGGTCATCGCACCCTTCCTGAGTCGTGAGGTGGAGGAGAACGAGACCGTGCGCTGGTATGCGGCACTGGCTCTTCAGAGGCTTCACAATGTCGAGGTCATTTCCGTCCTGGAGAAATCAATCCGCGACGAGGAGGAGACGGGTGAAATCAGAGCAGCCGTCTGCATCGCACTTGGCCAATATCCAGAGGATCGCGTCGTCCAGATGCTGTTCTTCGGACTCGATGCTCGAGAACTCTCCGTGAACATCGAGGCGGGAGAAGCGCTCTGGCTGCTCACCGGTGAACAGTTCGGACTGGATCGCGTGGCCTGGCAGAACTGGTACACGGCGGCGTTGGCGAACAAGAACGCCTTCAAGAACCAGCAGGCCTATTTCTATCCCACCTACGATCGAGACAAGTCATGGTGGGAACATGCCGCCTTCTGGCTGGACTCAAGCTGGGAAAAACCTTCTGCGCCCACTGGCTTGAGATCCCGTGATGAACGACGAACCTGGGACGGGCAGGGCGAGCCACCTCAGGAGGCCCTCGAGCAGGATGCCGATCGAAGCGAGTTCGAGACGGTGGATGATCTGCCGTGACGTTTCGCTGCGTGCATGTCGAGGATGGGAAGATCGAACTCCAGTCCAGGCCCGATCCCACACCGGAAAAGGGTCAGGCCGTCGTGGAGATCACCAGGAGCGGCTTGTCCCATCTCGATGCAGCCATCGGCCAGGGAAGGGTCCAGTTCAGAGGTGTTCCTGGTCAGGAAATCGTGGGACGCGTGTCGCAGGTGGATTCCGAGCACGACGCCTGGACATCAAGTCGGGTTGTCATCGATCCGCTGATCACCTGCGGACAATGCCGTTGGTGTGGAGCGGGTCTCCGATCGCAGTGCAGTGAGCGTCGCATCATTGGTCGAACCGATGCCGATGGTGGGCTGGCGACCCATGTCGTGGTGCCCATCGATTCCCTCGTGAACATTCCAGATCATGTCGATGACGATTCGGCCGTGTTCGCTGTTCCAGTCTCACGGGCGATCCAAGCCGCCCGGCAGGCCACCATCCAGGGGCAGACGTATGTCACGATCGTCGGAGACAATGCACTGGCCTTGCTGACTGCTCAGGTTCTGGTTCGACTCAATGCTTCAGTTCGAGTCCTTGGAGAGCACGAGACGCTCCTCGATCGCTGTGAACGATGGGGTATTCGTCATCGTCGTCGCGAGGAAGCGGGCTATCGAGCCGATCAGGACATCGTCGTCGAATGCACTGGTGAGCGGCCAGCAGTGGAGGCAACGCTCGGTTTCGTTCGCCCCAGAGGCACGATCATCCAGATGATCGCCCCCCGGGTCATCGGGGCCGGAGGCACGCCTCTGGATCTCCAGAAACTCGTCGATGGTGAGATTCGACTGATCGGATCGTCATTTGGTCCCATTCGAGAGGCTCTGGACCTGATTGCCACCGATCAGATCGATGTCGTCAGTCTCGTGGGTGTTCGCAAGCGTCTGGAAGATGTGCCCGCCATTCTCTCGGATCCTCAATTGGCCACTGGTCGCAAGGTGCTCATTGCGCCTTGACGTTACCCTGTTGGTCTCGTGGAATCCCCATCACACAAAGACAGCACACCATCTGATCCGACCGAACTGATTGAGGCACCCGCTGCGGCGGCTGGTGAAATCAAGTCCGGTCGACTTGCGGGCAAGTCCCTGGCGGCGGCGATATCGATCGTCGCCTTCCCGGTACTGCTTCAGCAACTCATGGCTGCATTCGTCGGTCTGGCCGACAAGATATTCGCAGGTCATCTCAAGGAGGACATCGTGATATCGGCCCTCGATGGGGTGGGTGTGGGTTCCTACGTGGGCTGGCTCATCGGAATAGCCATGTCGGGTCTCGGGATCGGTGGCCAGGCCATCATTGCTCGTTCCATGGGTGCCGGGGATGTCGGTGTCGGTGAAAAGGCATTGGGCCAGGCCATATCGATGAGCGTCGGCTGGGGCATCCTGTGCGGGTTCGCGATGTGGTTCCTGGCTGATGAACTGGCCAGCATCGGTGAACTGAGTCCGATGGCGTCGGAATTCTGCATTCAGTACGTTCGTGTGTTCGCCATCTCCATGCCATTCTTCGGTGTTGTGATGGTGGGCGCCATGTGCATGCATGGTGCAGGTGAGACGGTCCGGCCCTTCCTGATCTCCGTCGGCATCAACATCGTGAACGTCAGTTTGTCGTGGATGCTCTGCGGGGCGGACATCGATTTCGGCGATTCCGTCCTGGTCAATCCGTTCAGCTTCGATCTCGACGTTCTTGGCATCGCGCTCGGCAGCGTCTTCGGCATCTTCGTGGGGGCGGTGCTGACTCTGTTGATACTGTTCAAGGGCATTCGCGATCTCACATTGAAGCCCACCAGTCTGCTTCTGAGCCCACCCATGGCATGGCGTGTGGTCAAGATCGGAATCCCCAACTTCCTCGAGGGAATGGCGATGTGGACGGCCAATATCTTCGTGCTTGGCTTCATCGGAACCATTGCGGGCAAGGCCGTCCAGTCCGCTGCCATGGCCTCTGAGGGGGAGGGTTCGACGGATCTTGCCGTAGCTGGTGAAGGTCTTCAGGGGGCCCACATCATCGCGGTGCAATGGGAGTCGTTCAGTTTTCTTCCCGGCTTCGCGATCGGTATCGCAGCGGGAGCGCTCGCCGGACAGTATCTGGGAGCGGGCAACCTGGCGATGGCCAAGAAGGCGGTATGGGTCTGTGTTGTGATCGGAATGGCCTTGATGGGGTTGATTGGAATCGGCTTCATCCTCTGGGGTCAGACCTTGACGTCCATCATTTCCCAGAACACCGTCCATCTGGAGGTCGTCCCGACACTCCTGGTGATCTGTGGCGCGACCCAGATCTTCTTCGCCGCCTCGATGATCATCAGGCAGGCGCTTCGCGGTACGGGTGACACGGTCTGGGTATTCATCATCACAGTGGTGTCCAGCTATGGAATCCGTCTGCCACTGGCCTGGTTCCTTGGTGTGCACCTCGAGTGGGGGCTGCCAGGCATATGGATCGGACTCTGTGGTGAGCTGGGTGTGCGCGCCATATTCTTCACCATGCGGTTCGTCCAGGGTGGCTGGGCGAAACGGGCGATCTGACGAAAGAGCCTTGCTCGAGTATCAGTCTTCTGAGGAATCCTTCGTGGATTCAACTGGTGGTGCCGGATCCGGATTGGCCTGAGGCTCGGACAACGCTTCCTTGGCCTGTGGCTCGGACGGCGATTCCTTGGTCTGCTGCCTCTGGATCTGGCTGATCTTGTTCTTGTCCGGTGAGAGCAGGATGCTCATGCGTCTGCCGGCCATTCGCGGATCCATCTCCACCTTTGAGATGTCCTCGAGCGTCTTGATCACATGATCCATTCGATCCCGACCTCGTTCACGATGAAGCATTTCGCGGCCGCGGAAGTTCTGGACGATCTGGACCTTGTGGCCGTCCATCAGGAACTTCCTCGCTTGCTGAAGCCGTATGGCGATGTCATGGGGATCGATCTTCATAGAACGTCCAAGGCGGATTTCCTTGGTCTCGATCGATTTCGAGCGAGCACGATTGGCTTTTTCCTTCTTGGACTGCTCGTATCGATACTTTCCGAAGTCGAGAATGCGGCACACCGGTGGATCGGATTCCGGAGACACCTCCACGAGATCGAGGTCGGCCTCCTTGGCTCGATCGATCGCATCGCGTACATCGACGACACCGATCATCTCTTCATTCTGATCGATGAGACGAATCGGCGATTTGCGAATCTGGTCGTTGATTCGTGGGAGGTTCTTGACGTTTTCCTGGGGCTTGAAATAGCGGCGGCGTGCGATAACTCAGATCTCCGGATGAAGGAACATGGATGATGACAACACACGATCCAATCGTGCGTCAGTAGAAGAAATTGAATGAATGCAGCACATCATGCAGGATGAGGGAACGCTGGGCTTTGTTCTGAGGCTTGCAAGGATGCAATGGCTCCAATGGGCTGCTGGATGCGACGGCTTTCAGGCCGTTTCGAACCAAGAGCGTACCGGGAGCGATAGTCCAGAGCAACATCAAACCCGGCTTTGGGGGTGAATGCAGGGGTTCTTGTCACGCTGGGCCATCTCATGAATCTGGAAAGAGGGTGGTCTTGGCGGTACCGTGGCCACGATCGGCCACTTCGCTCGAGATGGCCTGGACGAAGTCTTCCAGAGCGACCGCACCGAGATCCTTCTCGATTCCATGGGCTCTCACGCTGACCGTCTGGTTTTCCTCATCTCGAGGGCCGACAACGACGACGTAGGGGATCTTGAGTTCGGCCGCCGAGCGAACCTTGGCATTCAATCGTTCGTCGCTGGAATCGAGCCCCGCACGCAGGTCGTTGGCTCGAAGTTCCGCCTGGACCTTCTTGGCGTACTCGGCCGTCTTGTTGCTCACAGGCAGGACCCGGATCTGCTCGGGGGAAAGCCAGGCCGGGAATGCGCCCGCGTAGTGTTCGATGAGGAAGCCGATGAATCGTTCCATGGATCCGAACGGGGCACGATGGATCATGACGGGCCTGTGGGACGTGTTGTCCGCTCCGATGTAGGTGAGCTTGAATCGTTCCGGGAGGTTGTAGTCGACCTGGACCGTGCCAAGCTGCCAGTCCCTGCCGATGGCGTCCCTGACGACGAAGTCGATCTTCGGGCCGTAGAAGGCCGCCTCGCCTTCCTCCGACTCGAATGGGACACCCAGCAATTCGGCCGCCTCGACGCACGCTGCCTCGGCAAGCTCCCAGTTGGAGGCCTCTCCGACATACTTGTCGCTCTGGGGATCACGGAGTCCAACTCGAACCCGGTACTGATCGATGCCGAGTGTCTCGAAGATGATCTTGACGAGCTCAAGGCATCCCTGGATCTCGTCCTTGATCTGGTCCGGTGTGCAGAACAGATGCCCGTCATCCTGGGTGAAGCCCCGTACCCGCAGCATGCCGCTGAGTTCGCCCGACTGTTCGTGGCGGTACACCGTTCCGAATTCAGCCAGACGGACGGGAAGGTCCCTGTAGGAACGTTGTTCGCTGGCATAGATGCGGATGTGGTGAGGGCAGTTCATCGGCTTCAGCAGATACCCCTCGACCTCACCTGTCTCGAGCCGATTGGAAAGGTCGCCACAGGAGCATCCCTCGGCCGCCATCACGGACATCTGGTCGCGTTCGATGATCGGCGGATACTGGCTGTCCTGGTAATAGGGGAAGTGGCCCGAGGTCCTATAGAGCTCGAGTCGGCCGATATGCGGTGTGAACACCTGATCGTAGCCCTGGCGATACGTGTGCTTGGAGATGAAGTTCTGGAG
Organism: Phycisphaerales bacterium UBA3158; assembly: GCA_002364555.1. Lineage (GTDB taxonomy): Bacteria > Planctomycetota > Phycisphaerae > Phycisphaerales > SM1A02 > UBA1668. The sequence goes on from DEYM01000001.1 coordinate 22,525, forward strand.
CTCCTGGCGAATGATGCTCCCGGCTGGTTTCCAGAGGATGAGCCCCTGGCCGACGGCCTCGTCGATCGTGAACAGTCGAAGCTGCTTTCCGATGACCCGGTGGTCACGCTTGCGGGCTTCCTCCAGCTGATTGAGATGCTTCTTGAGTTGTTTCTTGTCGGTGAAGGCCGTGCCGTAGACCCGAGTCAGATTGTCCGACTTCGAATCTCCGTGCCAGTAGCTGGCTGCGATGTTCATCACCTTGAAGGCACCGATTCGTCCAGTCGTTGGAACGTGGGGGCCCCTGCACAGATCCTCCCAGTTCTTTCCAGGTTCACCCGTCGCGTACCAGGAGAGGGAATCGGAGCCGGCTTCGATGGCTCGTCTTGCATTGTCGATCTTGTACTTGCTGCCTTCGGATTCGACCTTTTCAATGCCCTGTTCAGTCGGCATCTCATAGCGGGTGAAGGGGCGTTTCTCATCGATGATCGACTTCATTTCCTGTTCGATTCTCTCGAAGTCGTCACTGCTGATGCGTTGGCCGTCCGGGAGCCACATGTCGTAGTAGAACCCGCCATCCACTGGTGGGCCATACACGAGCTGAACCTCGGGCCACAGTCGCTCGATGGCCTCCGCCATGACGTGGGCCGCACTATGGCGAATGAGCCAGAGTGCATCATCACTCGATTCGGACTCACCCTTGCGAGCCGTGATGATTGAAATCTGGGCGTCCTGTTCGATCGTGAAATGAAGATCCACGAGTTCGCCGTCGACTCTGGCGCCGATGGCCGACTGGGCAAGGCCCGGACCGATCGATTCCGCCACCTGGGCGGGGGTTACTGGGCCATTGAAGTCACGGGTGGATCCGTCGGGCAGCTGGATGGTGGTCATGGTGTTTTTTCCAAGTACGGGGCAAGGTGAGCAGGATACCCCGATGGCGCTTGATCATGAGGCTGTTGGAAGGCATCATCTCAAGTCCTGGCGTTTGATGCGTGCCTTCCATGCATGGAACCTTGGTCTTTTCTTTGGGGTCAATGGGCCCATGAGGCCGACATCACAGCCAGAGCCACTGGAGAGTCCCATGATCTGCCCACGCTGTGGAGCCGACGACGACAAGGTGATTGACAGCCGAGCTGCCGAGGACGGGTACGTCGTACGCCGTCGAAGAGTATGCAACGGCTGTGACCACCGATACACCACCTATGAGCGTATCGAGCGTCGTCAGCGACTGGTGGTCGTGAAGAAGGACGGGGCGAGGGTCCAATACGACCGTGGCAACATTCTCCGGGGAATCCAGGCGGCCTGCGGGAAGCGTCCGATTCCGGAATCGGTGAAGGACGACATCGTGGATGCCATCGAGAGCGAGATTCATCGCGAGTTCGATCGGGAGGTTCCCAGCCGGGAGATCGGTGAGCGGGTGGCTGCTCGTCTCAGGGTGCTCGATGCCATCGCCTATATCCGATATGCCAGCGAATACCACAGCTTCCGGACGATCGACGAATTCGTGGAAGAGGTCACGGAGCTGAAGACGAGGCCTCAGGATTCCGAGGGGCAGGATCACCTCTTCGAGGAATAGCACGTCTTCGAGGCGTCACTTGCTGACTGTTTCGGCCTTCATCTCAGGAGTGATGTAGAGGATTCGCAGGCAGTTCTCGCACTGCATCAGGGAATCGACCGAACCAAGCAGCTTGACGACGTTGTTGAAGGGCATGTTCACATTGCATGAACTGCAGCAGTACTCCCGTCGCTTCTTGTCTATCTCCTCGACATGAGCCATGGCATCGCCGTCGAAATCATCGGCGCACTTGTTGAATGTCTGCAACGGCGATTCGGGGATGACCGCCGCCTTGACATCCCGCTCACGCTGGAGTTCCGAGACGCGTTCGGCGATCTCGGCCTTTCGCTCCTCGAGTTCGGTGACTGCTCTGGTCAGAAGCTTCTGACGATCGTTCACCGCCTCTTCGAGCGTGGCCAGATCCGAATCGAGATTCTCGATCTCGGACATTTCAGCCAGAGTCAGTTCGTCGGTTTCGCCACGAGTCTTCTTGAGCGTGTTCATCTCTTCGAGAAAAGCCGAATACTGCTTGGTCGTCTCGGCGGTGTTGAGTTCGTTGCGAAGCTTCTCGAGTCTCTCATCCATCGCCTTGGTATCGGTCTCGAATCCATTGGCCGTCACCTGTCGCTGCTTGCGACGAGTCTGGAGTTCCTCCTGGCGTTGCAGCAGCTCGTTCATCTGCCGATTCTGGGCATTGAAGAATGTCTCGGCCGAACCAACGCGAGATTGAAGTCCTCGGAGCTGACGCTCCACAAGATTGAGTTCCAAGAGGTCGTCTATGAGGCTCATCGCTGGTGGGTATCCTTGATCGGTTCGATTGCATTGACTCGTTTTCAACCCATCAGTCTACACGCCAGAAGCCCGATGGGGGCTTTTGAGCTTGTTATTGAATCGAATACATGTGGTGCCGAGGTCGTCAGCTGCAGTCGCAAAGCGACAATCGAAGCATCCACCATGCCAGAGGTGCCGTCAGCAGGAGTGAATCGATCACATCCATGACGCCTCCAAGCCCGGGTAGCAACGAGGAGGAGTCCTTGATGCCGGCGCCTCGCTTGAAGAGGCTCATGGTCAGATCTCCGGCTTGTCCCGTGACTGCCAGAACCGCTCCCATGATGAGAACCCACCACCATTCCAATGGAAAACCAAGCATGGCATCGAGTATCAACGCGGCGGCCATCGAAGCGATGACGCCACCGACCAGTCCCTCGATGGTCTTGCCGGGACTGAGCCATGGAATCAGTTTGTGCTTGCCGATGGCACGACCGGTGAAATAGGCGCCGATGTCACACGACTTCACGACCAATGCCACACCTCCGATCATCCATATGGAGATGTCCGATCCGATCAGCAGGAGAAATCCGCTGAGCACTCCGATGTAGATGATCGCGAGCATCACGACGGCAGTCGATGCGAATGCTGTTTCGACCTTCCTGCCCCGGCTGAAGATGAGAAGCGAGGCGACCATGGCGATCGCTATGATCGTCAGCGGCACGGTGGCATCAAACGCCTCGGGCAGTGAGCCCGAGAGCCATGTCGCGAGCATGACGGCGACGGTCGCGATGGCCGTCAGCGGCTTGTTCGTCACGAGTCCGTTCGCTTCGGCGACATGCAGTATCTCGATACTGGCAAGGGCCACCACAAGGCAGCCGACCAACGCCACGAGTAGCCCGGGAGGCAGGTGGAAGCCGCCGATCGATACCGATCCGATGCTGGTATCGAGCCACAGCAGGCCTATCAGGCCCAGTATGAAGCAGCTACCGGTTGCCAGTCTCTGGGCAAGCACTTCAGGAAGCTCCAGTGGTGGTTGGTAGGGTTCCCCAGGCTTCGTATCCACCGGACATGGATCTGACATGTTCGAATCCGGCCAGCCTGAGGAATTTGGCCACGATGACGGAACGGCTTCCGGTTCTGCAGAAGATCACGATTGGCTTGTCGCGATGGGCCTCCAGTTCATTGAATCGTGTGCTGAACTGCTGGAGTGGGAGGTTGAGTGCGTTGTCGATGGAACCATCCTCCCATTCCATTGCTGTCCGGCAGTCGATGAGCAGGAAGTCCTCCTCTTTCTGCATCAACTGATGAACCGTCTCCGGGGCAAGCTCCCAGGGAGCGTTGTCCAGAGGCACCGGGTATTCGGATTGTTGTTCGTTCTCACCGGACATGACTGCTCATCGTACCCCATGAATCGCTCGGATCATTGATGCTGGCATCACGAGTCCATCTCCTCGATCGCCTTGTCCACGGCCTGCTTGATCACATCGTAGTCGAACCCGCGACGGGCCAGCCTGCCGTGAAGTCTCTGCAGACGGACATCGGGTTCATATGACCGAAGAGATCGCAGCGCCTTGACGGCGACCTTCGTGGCCTCCTCGAGTGGATTGCCCGCGGCTTCCTGGGCGGCCTTGGCGGCCTCTTCGGGCGATATGCCATGCTGCCTGAGGCGGTGTTCAAGGAAGCGGGCCGACGAGGGTGTGCGGCGAGCGATGGATGTGGCCGCCTCGTTGGCGAACCGTTCATCATCGAGCAGCCCCATTTCATGGAGTCGGGTGACGGCCAGTTCAATGATCCGTTCGGTGTGGGATCGCTTTCGAAGGAAGTCCCGGATGTCCTTGATCGACCTCGATTTTCTGGCGATCCTCTGAAAGCAGGCGCGTCGAGCCAGTCGGTACTCATGGAGATCCGCGAGCCGTTCACTGAGCCCGCTTGAGAGAGGCATGTCCAGTTTCAGGCCAAGATCGACCCGATCCGTTTCCATGATCGTCGCGGTCTTTCTTCCATCCACCTTGACGATGCAGGAGTCGATGTCGCCCCGCGCCGCGCCAAAGCCTGTGATGGTTCCGGAATCAGGCATATCGGGCCGTTTTGGCTTTGGCTTGCTTCCCGTCCTGTGACGAGGGTAGGTCATGACAGGAGTTCGCCCAGAAGCGCCTCGATCTCACCTTCCGCGTGGATGTCGCCCGATTCCCTGGCCTGTTCGAGTCCGGCTTCAAGGGTGGATCGGGCATCCAGTGGCTGATCATCGTCCATCAGGCATCTGGCCTTGTGGTAGTAGGCGTAGCAGTAATCGGGTTGAACCTCGATGGTTCGATCGAAATGGGCGATTGCTCTGTCCGTGCGGCCCGCCTTGGCGTACTCCATGGCGATGCCATAGAGGCAGAACGCATCGTCTGGTTCTGATTCAAGCATGTTCCTGAGCTGGCTAATTCGGTCCGTCATACGGCTGCTCCCGTGTTCATCCTGCAACTGTACGGGTATCCTGTCCCGATGATTCAATCTCCCAAATCCGCTTCCATTCTATCGATGTTTGTGCCATCGCTGCTGTTCATTGCCTGCATTTGCCAAGTTGGATGTGTTCAATACAAGATCGAGAAGACGGAACGTCCTGAAACGCAGCACCTCGAAGTCAGGCATGAGGCCCATGGGACCTCGTACGCGACGGTTGTCGACGAGGATCTGTGGTACGTCACTCAGGGGAATCGTCTTCTTGTTCTGGATCCCATCACGGGTCGTCAGATCAGTGAGACTGATCTGGGCAGAGGTGGGGAGACCGGCCCGGCTGTGGATCTTCTTGTGACATCCAGTGACATCTACGTGGTCATGAGGGATACGGGGGTCGTGGAACTTGGAAGAACGGATCCCCGGCGGCCATGGATCGAGAATCGTTGGGATGTCGAAGCACTTGGTATCGAGCCACGGTCCATTCATCATGGGAAGAATGGTCCCATCGTCTGTGGTGTCGGCGGGGCCGTTCAACTTCCCGATCTCACGCGGCTTGTCGATCATTACGATGAAGTCACATCGTTGGTCGAACTTGGTGATGACGCCATCTATGCATCGGAACGACGGGTCTACAGAATTTCCGATGACGCCTACATCGGATCGGCATCAAGTCTTGAATCGCTGTCCAGAGACGACTCCCGTGGAGGTGTCGATGCCAGAGGTTCCGTTCTGCCGGAGGATGCGATGCTCTTCACGAGGAATGAAGCCATCGGCGGTCTTGCAGGATTTGTCCATGTCGAGAATTCAATGCTTCGTGAAATCGATTCCAGACATTCCACGGAGGCATTTCCCGGCGGCATTCGAAGAGTCCACTCCAAGGGAGATCGGGTTCTGATCATTTCCCCCAGCAGCATTCATCTCTACAGGATCGATCACAACGGACATCTCGATGAGCAATGGTCTCAGGAGGTCAATGGCGCTCGCGATGCCGGATTCATGGGCAACGATGAAATCGTGGTTGTCGGCGATTTCGGTCAGGCCAGATTCAACACGGATCGGCAGGATAATTCACTCGAATATCGACACGACTCACCAGGCGGTCTCATTCAGGCGGTATCGGACGGGCGATCGATCGTCGCCACTGGTGTCGATGGAACATGGAAGTACAACATCGGCCATGAGGCGGAACTGGTGAGCGACCAGATCAAACTGTTTCCGCCCGCACCACGCGGCGTGGCCATGCTCGGCTGGAGAATCACCCTCTCTGCTGACAGCACAAAGGCCAATGTGAGCAGTCAGTTCGGAGAGGCGGTCCTTCCCGCTCCGGTGGGCTCTCTGTTCACGACAGTCGCTGCCGCTGACGGCAGTTTCTGGCTGGGTCATCGTGAGGGGATCCTGATGCTCAAGCCGCCAGAACAACCAGCGGCTGTTCCACCAGGGTGGGATGAAATGACTCAACAGGAGCGTGTGGCCTCGGGCTATTCGGCCATGCAGGGGTTTCAGAAGCTTTCCGTCATGATCGACGGGCCTGTCATTTTCATGCAGCCGCTGGATCTGGGCGGTGGGATCGCCTACGCGGCAACCAACGACGGCTTCGGCGTCGTCCGCGAAAGCTGGTGACGCTTCAGTCCTCCTGGCACCACTCGCAATGACAGTAGCGCTTGCAGAGGGCATCCTCATGGCAGAGTGCATGTCTCGCCTTGCAGGCTGCTCGTCCATGGGCGATCAGCAGAAGACTGAGTCGTGTCCACTTCGGCCTCGGAAACAACGCCATCAGATCGCGTTCGATCTTGTCGACGGTCTTGGCTGTCGTCAATGAGAAGCGAGTGGCGATTCTGGATACGTGCGTATCGACGACGACGCCCACATTGATTCCAAACGCATTGCCAAGAACGACATTGGCGGTCTTTCTGGCGACACCCCTGAGTTCAAGCAGCGACTCCATGTCGTCAGGCACCTTGCCATCATGTTCTTGGACGATCCGTTTCATCGATTCGTGGATGGCCTTTGACTTGTTTCTATACAGGCCGATCGAACTGATCAGAGGCTGGATGGTCTCCGGGCTGGCCGAGACATAGTCTTTCGGCCGCGGGAAGGCCGCGAACAGTTCGGGGGTGGCCTTGTTCACGCCGACATCGGTGGATTGGGCGGACAGGATCGTCGCAATCAGGAGTTCGTGTGGTGAGCTGTAATCCAGTGCGCAGTTCGCGTCCGGGTAGGCCTTGTCAAGGGCTGAATAGATTCTCGAGGCTCGTCGTCGGTCCGATTCGGACTTCGAAGGCAGGTTGAAGGGGGCCTTGCTCGTCGGACTCATTCGAAATCTCTTCGATCTGCAGGAATCGATGCCCCCACGCTGGCGAGCCCGATCAGGAGGACGAGTCCAGTGGATCCCCAGAGCGGTTCGGCGATCCTGTGCCAGGCATTGAACGATTGCAGCTGCGCAACGGCCGTCTCCAGGTGGCCCGTTCGAGCCGCTTCCCGATAGGCATCGAGATGCCTGTTCATGGGTGGATCGATGATGGTCCATCGGCAGACCACGATCGCTATGGCGATCACGATGGCGATCATGCTGATCCATCGAAGAAGGACGGGCGGGTTGATCAACGCGTTGAGCACGAGGACAAGAAGGAGTGAGGCTGGTGCAAGGACCCACTGGGCAAGATCAGTGAGTCTGAAGATGGGTTCCACGGTCAGTCCGGCCAGGAGTCTTCCGTGCTGCGCGGAGTCGTAGGCCTGGAACTCGGGAATGACGGGCATCAGCTTGGGGATCACCGTGAACGCCGTAGCGGCTGAGATCCCGGTGGTCGCCACGAGAATCAACCACGCGGTGATGGACAGAATGCAGAACATGGAGACGAGTCTTCGGGGGATCATGACACTCGCTCGCTGTCAGTGGTCAGGGGTGTGCCCTCCGACCATGTCTGTCCCTGCTGCCATGTCTCCTGTTTCCAGATGGGAACCTTGGCCTTGAGGGTGTCGATCAGCCATTGGCATGAGACAAACGCCTCTTTTCGATGTGAAGCGATCACCTGAATCAACACGCTGCTGTGGCCCACTGGAACCATGCCTGTCGAATGATGAAGGCGAATCGCCAGTGGGGACCACCGTCGCGAGGCTTCCTCAGCGAGTTCTCGCATCTGTTGCAGTGCCATCGCCTGATGGGCTTCGTAGGCCAGGCCCAGTAGATCACCATGATCGGGATGGTGTTCCGGTCTCGTGATTCCCCTGAACACGCATTCGGCGCCTCCGGGGGGGGCTGGCTCCCAGTCCCTGGAGCGAACCGGTCCTTCGACGAGCTCGATCTCGATAATTGTTGATTCCTTGCTCACGACTTCATCGTATCCGATAGCGTCCGGCGATCAGATTGGTAGGCTTTGCGTTCATGAATTCCTATCTGGCACCCACGGCGGCTTCACTAGGCAATGATCTGCGTCTGATCTGTGATCGACTCAGGCGGGACGGATGGCGGGCGATCCAGTTGTCCGCTGCGATGCCCGGCACTCGCCCAAGGGAGCTGGGGGCTTCGGCCAGACGCGATCTGGCAGCGACCTTGAGGCGAACTGAGCTTGTTCCAGCGGGCATGGACCTCTGGATACCGCAAGAGCATTTTCTCGATCCATCGACCATCGATCGGGCGGTGGCCTCCTTCGAAGCAGCCTGTGGTCTGGCGGCCGATCTGGGTATCACGACTCTGAGTATCACGCTGCCCGGCTCGGATCAGCTCGATGGGGAGATTCGAGAAGTCGTCGACAGTTCATCCGTGAAACATGGTGTTCTGATCGCCGATCACAGGATTCCCTCACCTGAGACGGAGGATGTGGAATCTGCCGGTTTGGATCCAGCTGCCTGCTTCTCCGTTGATCGGGATCCCATCGAAGTGGTTCTCGAGTTGGCGGGCCGTCTGGTGGCACCACGGCTCTCGGATCTGGTTTCGACGGGATTGAGAGGCATTCCCGGTGATATCGGTGGAAGACTGGATATCCAGGCCTATCGAGCCGCGGTCGATACGGTTGCGGCCGATCGTCATGTCGTTCTCGATCTCAGGCAGGTCACATCGCCCTGGGAGGGCATGAGGATTGCTCGTTCCGCCTGGCGGGCGGCCGGCCCCGGGGGTGGATGAGCCCTTTGAGTGGCGTCCTTATAGAATGAAGCCATGACATCGCTTGCCCATGGAGTGGATCTTGTTCCCGTTGCCCGCATAGAGCAGATGATTTCCGATCATGGAGATCGTTTTCTCGAGCGTGTGTTCACGACTGGTGAGCGTGCGCAGGCTGAACGGGTAGTCCGTGGTCGAGGTGAGCGATACGCGGCTCGCTTCGCCGCGAAGGAAGCTGTTCTCAAGGCGCTTGGTACGGGTCTCAGTGGCGGAATCACCTGGCAGGACATTGATGTCAAGCGCACTTCGGCAGGTGCGCCATTCGTGGAATTCTCCGGAGTAGCGGCAGAGAAGGCTTCATCCTTGGGATTGAACACCTGGCGTCTGACGCTCAGTCATGCCGGTGGTCTGGCCATCGCGAGTGTGGTGGCATCAGGTCAAGTCAATTCGGAGACATGTTGAGTCAGGTCAGATCCATGCCTACAAGGAACAACCGTCCAGCCCTGTATGAACTGAGCCGTCCCAAATCCGAGGACGTCGACGCCTCCTCTGAATCCATGCAGAAGCATCCCGGAGAAGACATCGAGATGTCCGCCCCGCATTGGCTCACCCCAGGTGTGGGCGTGAGAATTCCAGGAGGCTTTCTGATTCTGGGAGCGGTGATCCTGATTGGATCGATCATCGGCGCCTGGTGGGTGGGATACAGTTCAGGAGTCGCCACGACTGAGGCGATGATGGCGGCCAATCCAGATGGACTACTGCTTGATCCGCTCCTGGCTCCTGATCCAAGGCCCATAAACACTGCTCCAGATGCCCCAGAAGGGTATCTGGAGTCGCTTTCCGTGCCCCAGTTCGCGGCTGAAAGGCCCTGGCATTTCGTGCTGGCGGAGACGAATCAGGCAGGTGCCGACCGTTTGGCTGAATTCTGTCGCCTGAAGGGTCTTGAAGTCATCGTGATTCCACGTCACAATACAGGTCTAGCCCGGGTGATCGCCATGCCTGGCATGGAGACATCATCTCGGCAAGTGCCCGAAGTGATCGCCCAGGATCAATTGATCGCCGTACTGGGACGGCAATGGAAGCAGCACGGTGGTCGAACCGACTTTTCCGACCGCTACATGGACCGTATCGAACCAGAGCTTGATTGATCTGGATCCGAGGAGAACCGTAATGAGCCTTCATCCAAGTCTGCGAACCCAGCCATCGGGCCTCAGTCAGTTCCGAACCGTTCTCAAGCGTTCCGAACGTATCGCCAAGCTCAATTCACGTGGTGATTTCAAGGATGGTGATTCACCTCTTGGACTCGTCAAGGTGGGCCAGGTACGAGTGGTGACCAAGAAGAAGAAGAAGGTCGAGGAAAACGCCGAGGATGAAAGCTGATCCTCAGCTGCTGATCCCCGTTTCATGTGACTGCTGTATCGTGGTGGCATGATCGACCCTGAAAGACTACTTAGTTCAAGAGCAGCGCAGATAGATGCCTCCGGTATCAGACGCGCTTTCCAATTGGGTGCCAAACTGGACAACCCGATCAATCTGTCCATTGGTCAGCCTCATTTTCCAGTTCCGGATGCTCTGAAGGAAGCGGCCATCAAGGCCATTCGAGAAGATGCCAACGGGTACACGTTGACCAGCGGACATCCGTCGCTGCAATCGTCTCTTCGCGATTCCATCGCCAAGGAACTGGGTTGGTCGGCTGATGATGACGCGATCGATGTGATGGTCACATCAGGAACCAGTGGGGCCCTGATACTGGCTGCCTGGGTTCTGCTGGATCCAGGGGACGAATTGATCATTCCCGATCCCAACTTCGTGATCTATCCGGCTCTTGGTCCCATGACTGGTGCCAGAGTCGTTTCGTGCGATACCTACCCCGATTTCTGCATGACGGCCGAGCGTCTGGAACCGCTCATCACGGATAGGACCAAACTGGTCATCATCAACTCGCCGGGAAATCCGACAGGCGTCGTTCTCAGTGATCGACAGATGCATGACGTCTCCCAGTTGTGCCGCGACCGTGGCGTGATGCTTCTCTCCGATGAGATCTACGATCTCTTCACGTACTCGTCAATGAGAGATGGGCGAGGTCGGTCGCCATCGCCTGGAACCCACGGTCAAGACATGCTGATCGTCCGTGGATTCGGAAAGAACTACGGATGCACGGGCTGGCGGCTGGGCTATGCGGCGGGTCCATCATGGTTGATCCATGAAATGAGCAAGTTCCAGCAGTATTCGTTCGTGTGTGCTCCAAGCATGGCCCAGCATGCGGTGATGGCGGCGCATGACGTGGACATGTCGGGTGTCATCTCGGAATACGAAGGTAAACGCGACATGGTGCTCGACATTCTTTCTCCTCTGATGGAAGTCACTGTTCCAGAGGGGGCCTTCTACGCCTTTCCGGAAGTTCCCTCTTCGCTGGGAATGAGTGGAACCCAGTTCACCGAGCGTTTGCTCGATCACAATGTGATCGCGATACCCGGTGGCGTCTTCAGTGATCGTGATACCCATTTTCGAATCAGCTTCGCATCGGATGATGAGCGACTCGAGATGGGCCTGCGAGCGATTGCGAAGGCAGTTCAGGAGCACTGACCAATCTCTGCCCTGTAAGGAAAATCCCCGTCGAAACACGAGGCTTCGACGGGGAGGAGGGGAGAAAGAGCGAATTGATTCAGCCTGCAGGCAGGCTTTCTGGTCGTCGGGTGGGAGGTGTCCTGGCCTGAAAAGTCGTATCTGGACGACTATCGATGCCTATGCAACCCGCCGACACCAACTGAATCGGTTGCATTCTCTTCGGAAGTCCAGAAAACTATTGAAATAGTGCACTTTGAAAGCCGTTTTTCTGGGTCTCAAAGTCCATCAAGTCCCCGTTGTTCCAGCATTGGCAAGGGGATAGGAGCTATTCGCCGATACTTCGTGAATGAGCTGTTTCCAGGTGCTGATAACCCGATTTGGATCATTTTGCTGCCGAACATGATCGTGAGCCATCTCGGCAAGCCTCGTTCGGCGGTCTGAATCACTCAGCAGATTCTCTATGGCCCGGATCCATCCACCCTTGTCCGATTCCGTCAGAAGGCACTGATGCGCTCGATCGGAGCTGGTGAGCATCGGATGATCGGGTCGAAGTACGACACACCCTCTGGCCATGGCTTCATCGATCACCGATCTGGTGCAGCACGTGCTGTTGGCGACAAGCATCAAGGTGCAATCGCCGAGCAGTGGTCGAAGCATCGATGCATTGCTGAATGATGATGTCCGCTCAAGAAGACCAAGTGATTCGGCATGTCGCCAGACCACGTTGCTCTTCGATGTTCCAAGTTCGATGAACAGATGGAGATCCGGATGGGCGGGGACGATTTCAGCCAGACTCTCGAGAATGCGTCTTGTGTTGCCGATATCCGATTCGGCATCAATGATGGCGATGGAGGGAGGCTGGTCAGTCTTGTCGAAATCGGCATTCACGACTTCGATCGGATAAGGGGTCGTGGCCACCAGATGATGTTCGTTGCGTTCTCGCATCGCAGCTGCCAGTCCACTCGAGGCGGTTGCGAATGCCGAGGCCATCTGTGGTCGAAGGGGAGGGCGTCTGATGTGATCGGTCTCCCAGCATTCGACAACGAGTGGCAATTCCAGTGAGATGGCCAGTTCATGCGCGATTGGTGTGGCGAACTGTCCGAAGGCGATGATGGCATCCGGTAGCGTCCGGCCGATTTCTCGACTCAGGGAATCGATGATCCTTCTCTTCAGAATCCAATTCAATGGCATCGGTGTCTGGAGAGGTGAATCGGTCGAGAGCCGGACCAGTTCATCCCGAGAGGACTCCGGTGACTGGAGTATCTCCGTCACCTGCATGTCCGCCTCCTGGATTCCCAGAAGCATGTCCTTGATCGACTGCTCCTCCTGGGCTCTCCTGGCATCGTCGATGATCACCAGTACATGCATCATCCGCGAGCCCTCCATGGCGACTGATCGTGCTGAAGGGGTTTGAGCGCCTCGGACATGTCATGTGGAATCCGAGTTGGTTTTCTCGAGTCCAGATCGACATGGACCCACAGGGTCGATGCGGTGCAGACGATCTCGGGTGCACCATCACGCATGGCCCAGATGAGGGTGTCCCGCCAGGATTTGACGCGTCTGATATCGCGGACCCAGGTGGTGATGAAGAACGATTCGTCGGGAAGCGCCTCGGATCGATAATCGATTTCGTGGCGTGCCACGAAGAACATCGAACCGGTATCAAGCAGATCCTGATACGACCAACCTGCATGAGAGAGGGCCATCTCCGCGGCTCGATCGATCCATCTGACAATCTCGATGTTGGAAATGTGGTTGACGAGCTGGCTCATCCCTCTTGTCGAGGGGTGAAGTTCCAGCCAGGTGGCTCCCGGCTGCATTGCCCATGGATGGGGTGCCTCCGGACTCCTCTCGAGTAGCTGCATGTCCGGTCTGTCTCCGGCTACTGATCGGGCGGTCGCCATCAGGAAGGCTCCTCATCGAGGGTGTGAGCCAGTGATCTCAGATAGGACCAGGTGTAGAGGCCGGTGTCGTGTCCATCGGAAAAGCGGATCCGAACGGCGTAGCTGCCGACCAGTTCCAGATCCTCAGCCGTCAGGGGCCCACTGCTACCGCCTGGGATGACGGTCAATGGATTCGCCTCTATCTCGCTTCTCATGGTCTTGGCTTCGGCGGAAGGGGACATGCGTCGCAGATGCTTTACGGGCAGGAAATCCGTGCTCCCGTCCTGCCAGGTGATGGTCAGTCCACGGGTGCGTTCGAGATCTAGATGCTTTGGAGTGGGTTCGTTCATGGACTCTCGAATGCCTGTCTGGGGGTATGGTGGGTATCCTACCCTCGTACACCTGATGGATCGCTCCACAGGTGATTCTGGAGGCAAGGAGATCCCCCGATGAAGCAATGTTCGCCTGCAGCGACTCCCCGAGTGGATGGCCATGTCGCGGACAGGCTCTGTGCCGCCCTCGAGCAGGTGCAATCCCCCGTCTGCGTCGGACTTGATCCTGTCCTGGAGAAGCTGCCGGCGGCGATCCGTCCATCGGTGGATGATCCCCAGTCCCGAGTCGACTCCATCGAGTCATTCTGCATGGGTGTGCTGGATTCGATTGTCGATCACATCGCAGTCGTCAAGTTCCAGTCGGCCTGCTTCGAGCGTCATGGCTCCATCGGCATGGAGGCGATGGCACGATTGATCCTCGCGGCCAAGGAAAGATCATTGCTTCCGATACTCGATGCCAAGCGTGGTGATATCGGTATTTCGGCATCACACTACGCCGTGGCCGGTCGTGAACTCGGCTGTGATTGGATGACGATCAACGGCTGGCTTGGAGCCGACGGAATCGATCCGTTCCTTCTCGACAACAGTGGCGCATTCGTGCTGGTCAGGACATCCAACCCCTCCGGTGAGCAGATGCAGAATCTGGTGCTCGAGGATGGCCGAACGGTTTCGGAGGCGATGGCGGATCTCGTCGTTCAGATAGGAGCCGGTCATGTTGGTGATTCCGGATACAGTTCACTCGGCGCCGTAGTCGGCGCGACCCATCCAGATGAACTGTCGACACTTCGTGAACGACTCGCCGGATCCATCCTGCTATTGCCCGGTTACGGAGCACAAGGGGGGACCGCCGATGGAATCCGTCCCTGCTTCGACCAGAATGGACTCGGTGCCGTGGTGACATCAAGCCGTGGAATCATCTATTCACAAGCTGGCGGACATGGAGACTGGAAGAAGTGCGTGCGTGAATCCGCTGCGACATTCAGTGACGAAATAGGCCGTATTTCAGGAATGAGATCATGAGTAGCACAACTGGCGGTGTATCTGGCGTTTCGATTCCGGGATGGCGAATTCTGGTCGTGCTGTTGTGTTTCGGCATCGTGCTGGCCTTGCCGTTCGTCTTCAGGGAGCCGCGGGTTGCCGATGAGAGCGACGCGCGGCGAGTCATCATCATCAGTCCGCACAACGAGCAAATCCGCTTCGAGTTCAGCCATGGCTTCGAAAAATGGCACGAACTGAAGTACGGCGAGCCCGCTCGCGTCGTCTGGAGCACTCCAGGCGGTACATCCGAGATTCGAAAGATGCTCCAGTCAGACTGGAAGGCCGCGCTCAAGCAGGGGCAGCAGCCGGGAGGCAACGCCGATCTGGTGTTCGGTGGCGGATCCTATGAGCATGGTCAGTTCAAGACCGGTGTGAAGTTCGTACTCAAGGATCAGTCCAAGGAGGAAGTCGTCTCCTGGATCAGGCGTCTGGGTGGTGAGTCCATTCCGGCACTGGATGATGCCTCGCAGGTCGCAACGGTCCAGATCGGTGATGTGAAGGCGGACATAGCTGCCCAGGAAAACGATCCATCCAGATGGTCCATAACGGCCACTGCCACCATCAGCATCCCCGCAGGTATTCCAACGGATCAGCTCACGCAGACCTACGGGCGTACCGAGGTGGCGGGCACACCACTTTGGGATGCCGACCAGTACTGGCTTGGAACGGCCTTGTCAGCCTTTGGAATCATCTTCAACAACGATCTGCTTGAGGAACTCGATGTTCCCCAGCCGATTTCCTGGGATGCGTTGTGCAACCCCAAGCTTCGTCAGGAAGTAGCCCTGGTGAATCCGGCGCAGTCCGGATCGGTGACCACGGCCTTCGAGACGATTCTCAAGAGGCGTGACTGGACTCCTGGTTGGTGGATTCTCAGGCGCGCAGCCGCAAATGCCAGATATTTCTCGGCGTCGTCGCTTCGAGCTCCCACGGATGTGGCCCAGGGGGATGCGGCCATGGGGGTCAGCATCGATTTCTTCGGCCGATTCGAATCGCAGAGCCTGCGTGACCACGGCGCCGGAGATCGGGTCGGGTATATCGATCCGCCCGGGGAGACCATGCTGGACCCGGATCCGATCTCTCTGTTGATGAATCCGCCGGACCTGGAGATGGCCAGACGTTTCATCGAATTCACGCTCGAGCCCGCCGGTCAGTCTCTCTGGCAGTTTCCGCCCGGAGAGAGTGTCGATGGTCTTGGCCCAAGGCAGTATTCACTCAGGCGACTGCCGGTTTCGGCCGGGTTGTACAAGTCGCATATCCATCGATTCGTCGATCAGATCGATCCGTTCATCAACGCGGAGCCGCCTCCATTCAATGATCGCAACATGCGGACATTCATTGCGCCGGTGTTTCAGGCGTCCGCCATGGATACGGTCGTCGAGCTCGAAGCGGCATGGAACGCGATCGTCTCACATCCTTCCTATCCACCAGGACAGGAGGGCGTCGTGACCGCCATGGACGTCTCCGATCCGCAGCTTCGACGAATGCTCGAGCTCTTCGATGAGATTCCCGAGGTGCCCGGACCCGATGGCAGCAGCTGGTCCCTGTCCACGATGGAGGGTCGTGCCAAGATCAAGTCCGGATGGATCAAGAGAGGGTGGGCTGATGCCGTACCAAAGCTCTGGGACAAGGAAGCCAATCCGAAGCGTGCCTTGAGACGCTACCTGAGCAAACGATTCCTTGAGAACTATCGCCAGGTCGTGGAGCTTTCTCGAGGCAACAATCAAGAGCAGCCAAGCTGATGTCAGTTGAAAAGAGTCATTACGAGGCGCCTCCACGAACCGGCATCATCGCCACATTGGGGCCGGCGACCGATGATCCAAAGGTACTCGAGCGAATCATCGAATCCGGTGCCTCGATATTCAGGATCAATTTCAGCCATGGTGAACCTGATTCCCACAAGGATCGCATAGCGGCCGTGCGGGCACTCGAGCGATCGACAGGAAGGCCACTGGCCATCATGGGGGATCTGCCGGGTCCCAAGATCAGACTCGTTGAAGTGGCTGATGGTGGAATCCTGCTCGAGACTGGTCAGGAGATCTGCTTTGACAGCCATGAAACCGGGCCGTGTCGCCCGGGCGAGAATGGCAAGGTTGTACTCGGATGCACCTGGTCTGGACTGGTGGATTGCGTTCAGGAAGGTGATCGCGTCCTCATCAACGACGGTCAGGTCAGATTGCTGGCCATTGGATCAGAATCCGATCGACTGATCTGCCGGGTCACCACTGGTGGTCTGATCTCCTCCCACAAGGGTGTGAATCTTCCGGACAGTGATCTGGACATCGAAGTACCGACTCCGCATGACCGATCTCTGGCCGAGTGGGCCATCGGACACGACGTCGATCTGCTGGCCATGAGCTTTGTCCGATCGGCCAGTGAGATCGAGGTGGTACGTGATCTGCTTCAGGAGAAGGGCAAGAGTCTGGGGCATGAACGGCCATTGCCGATCATCGCCAAGATCGAGGTTCCAGCTGCTGTGCATGCCGCGGAATCGATCATCGCCGCGGCGGACGGCGTGATGGTTGCTCGGGGCGATCTGGGTGTGGAGATGGATCTCGCTTCCGTTCCAATCATTCAGAAGCGACTGCTTTCCCTCGCCAGAAGACTGGACCGACCGTGCATCGTGGCCACTCAGATGCTTCAATCCATGGTCGACTCACCGGTACCCACGAGGGCCGAGGCCAGTGATGTGGCCGGCGCCATCTTCGATGGTGCCGATGCCGTCATGCTCTCCGGTGAGACGGCCGTTGGCGACTATCCGATCATGGCCGTCGAGACGATGCGTCGAATCTGCTCCCAGACCGAAGCGTGGATGGATTCAGATGGCTGTCAGGTGGCTGCTGGTGCGCCGCTCGATTCGATCGATCAGGGAATGAATGACACCCATGCTCTTGTGGAGGGAATCTGGTCGACAGCCCATGCCGTTCAAGCCAAGTGCATCGTGGTCTTTTCGGAATGGGGGACCTGGTCACGGTTGATCAGCCGGAGCACGAGGCCGATTCCCATCGTCGCCTACACATCCCGACTTTCCGTCGTCAGGCAGATGCTGTTCTGCAGGGGAGTGATTCCCGAGCTGATGGAAGTCAGGCCCGATGCCGAGATCCTCGGCAGGGACGCGGAGCATCGATTGAGGAATCTCCATTGGCTGGAGCCCGGCGATGCCATTCTGGTCGTGATCGGCCGGCCGATGGCCCAGACGATCCACTCCGTACGCGTGACCGTCCAGCGAATATCCGACTCAGAGACGACGACATGAAAGCGTCCATTCTGGTAATCGGTGACGAGCTGCTCGGCGGGCGCTGTCAGGATACGAATTCGGGATGGTTGTGCGGTGAACTGTCTTCCCTGGGGCTTGCCGTCACGCAGGTCCGTACCGGTCCGGATGACGAGGACTGGATTGCGTCGGCGATGTCGGACATGACCGCTGAGTGTGACCTGCTCCTGGTCACAGGTGGATTGGGCCCGACTCCAGACGATCTCACACGTGAAGGACTGTCGACGTTTCTCGGGGAGGATCTGGTCGACGATGAGACGGCGCTTTCATGGATCAAGGCCTCCTTCTCGGAATCTGGTCTGGAGATGAATCCTTCCCAGGTCAGATTGGCGACGAGACCCCGCAGTGCAACGTGCTATCGAAACCATGCCGGAACCGCACCCTCGATCAAAGCTCACCGTGACTCGCGCTCGATCTGGTTGCTTCCTGGTCCACCAAGGGAACTTCGCGACGCCTGGCAACGACATGTCCGCCCATGGCTTTCAAGCGAAGGGGTGTCGGGTCGAACCGTCGAACCGGTCACCATCAAGTGCTTCGGTCTGATCGAGGCCTCCCTGGAGGAGCGGCTTGGTTCGTTGGCAGATCGCTCGAACAGACCGCTGGCTGGAACTCGAATCAGTGGTGGTGAATTCCATCTTCATGTCGACCCCTGCGGAGTCACCCAGCCGGCCATGGATGCCTATGTGAAAGCAGCCCATGAAAGACTTTCGCCCTACGACTTCGGACGAGAGGACCAGACGCTCGCGTCGGTTGCCGGTGAGCTACTGGGTGATCGTGGACAGACCCTCTCAATGGCTGAATCATGTACCGCAGGGCTCATCAGCAGTGCGATCGTGGATGTGCCCGGATCGAGTGCATGGTTCCATGGAGGCTGGGTCGTCTACAGCAACGAGATGAAGACCGATTGTCTGGGGATCGACCCGGTGACCATCGACAGCGTCGGTGTGGTCTCGCGAGAGGTGGTCGAAGCACTGGCTCGCCAGTCGATCGAACGTTCCGGTTCGGACTGGGCCCTGGCCGTTTCCGGAATAGCGGGGCCCGATGGGGGGACGCCGATCAAGCCTGTCGGAACCGTCTGGATAGCCTGCCATGGTCCGGGTGTGGAATCACAACGTTGTTTCCGATTCACCGGTGGTCGTCTGGTTGTCAGGCATCGAGCAACGGCTGCGGCTCTTCAGCTGCTTCGATGGTCTCTGCAGGGGCATGACCCGATGACGCCGATGTCCTGGGACGCCGAGTCATGATGACCGAGGGCTACATCGCGATCGGTTCGAACCTTGGCGATCGTCTCAAGACGATTCTCATGGGAATCGATCTGATCGACGAGCTGCCGGAGGTCGCGGTGCTTCGCGTGAGCACGATGCTCGAGACCCGTCCGGTCGGCGATGTCGATCAGCCGGATTTCCTCAATGGTGTTCTCAAGGTCCGAGCCGATCTTGATGCGTCGACGATGTTGAGGAAACTGCTGGACATCGAGTCCTCTCTTGGTCGAGACCGTTCCTCATCCACGACCGGAGGTCCACGAACGATCGATCTGGACTTGATTCTCTGGGGAAACGCGGTAATTGAATCGGAGGATCTGATACTCCCTCATCCACGTTTCCACGAGCGGGCCTTCGTGCTGCTGCCCATGGTCGAATTGGCGCCAGACCTGATTCATCCAACGATGGGTTCGAGCATGCAGTCGCTTCTGGCCGCCGACATCGAGTCGAATGGAGACCTGTTGAAGAGATGTCGCCCAGCAGGCCCGGGGCCTTTGATTCCACCTTCTTCCTGACTGAAGCAGGTATCTTTCGCGGCTTCTGGACCGATCAAGGTGTATGATT
>DEYM01000177.1 GCA_002364555.1 Phycisphaerales bacterium UBA3158
GCATTCGATGGCTGACCAATGGCAAGCCAGCACGATGCGATTTCCGAGGCGGCGGATTCCTTTCCACGGACATCATCAGGCAAGGCAAGGAGAAGCTCCAGAGCCTCACGCTCACGACCGGAAAGCCTGTGAACTCTTGCGATCACTATTCGAACAGCGACTTCATCTCCAGCGAGCGCCAGGGCACGGGATGCCATTTCAGCAGCGACTTCAGTCTGCCCCTGTGACTGGCAGGCAAGTGCGAGCGTGGCCAGTGCATGCGATTGATCCGGATGTTCTTCAAGCACGGATCTCAGGATGAACTCCGCTCTCTCGGGCTGGCTCTTGAGCAGAAGTTGTGCCGCACAAAGACTCGGCTTCGGGTTGTCAGGCTGGAGTTCAATGGCCGCCTCGTACAGCGACAGGGCCTCCGCCTCGAGTCCTGCCAGCTGAGCGACCTCCCCGGCGCTCTGGTGAAGACCGCCGCTGTCAGCCATGAATGGCAGGGCCTTCTCATACCAGCGATAGGAATCCCTGAACTGCTCCCGAGAGGAATCGATCAGCCCCATATCCCGCAATTCGATGCCACGCCTCAGTTCGAGCCGCCCCATCATCTCATACCCCCGGCCATCGGCAGGAGCCTTCTCGATGATCTTGGACAGGATGGATCTCGCCCGGCCTTCATCTCCGGAGGTCAGATAGGACTCGGCAGCCTCGAGGGAGTGGCGAATCGACTCCCCGCTGAGAGGCGGAGCCTCCTCCTGAGTGGGGTCCTGACCACAACCGCTCAGGCAACCACTGGTCACACCAGCGAACATCAGGCAGGCCACGGCTATGATACGGAACATGTCTACGCCCATCACTACTCCAGAACTTCCCAGATCATACGATCCCGCGGCCATTGAGCCCAGTATCCGAGATATCTGGACCCAATCGGACCTTGGGCATGTCAACGCCCCACTGCCTCAAGGCTCCACTCCATTTGCCGTATTGATGCCGCCGCCGAACGTGACTTCCATTCTTCACCTCGGCCATGCCCTCGGTGCCACCCTTCAGGATGTCATCGTCCGACATGCCCGGATGCGAGGAATGGAGACACTCTGGATGCCCGGCACGGATCATGCCGGCATCGCCACGCAGACGGCGGTGGAACGTCGACTTCTGCAGGATGGCAAGAGACGAAGCGACTACACACGAGAGGCCTTCGTTGACATCATTCACGAATGGAAGGATGAATATGGTGCCGCCATCCTCTCCCAGCTGAGAGAACTGGGAGCCTCGTGCGACTGGCCTCGCACTCGATTCACCATGGATCCGGTCTGTGCTGCCGCCGTTCGAGAAGCCTTCTTTCAACTGTTCGACGAGGGACTCATCTTCCGCGGCAAGCGACTGGTCAACTGGGACCCTGCCACCGAGACCGCTCTCGCTGACGATGAAGTCGAGATGGAGGACGTCAAGGGGCACATGTACTACCTGCGGTATCCCCTCTCGGACGGATCGGGCCATGTCACGGTCGCGACGACTCGTCCCGAAACGATGCTCGGCGATACTGGCGTTGCGATCAACCCCGAAGACCCAAGAGCCGCTTCGCTCAAGGGGAAGAAGATCATGCTCCCGATCGTTGGTCGCGAGATTCCGATCGTCGAGGACGAGTACGTGATCATGTCAGGCCAGGGCGACGATCCCAAGGCGGCCTTCGCCACGGGGTTCCTCAAGGTCACGCCGGCCCACGATCCCAACGACTGGGAAATCGGACAACGCCATGATCTCGAGGCGATCAATGTCATGGGGCCCGATGCCTCCATTTCGGACAAGCATGGCTGGGAAGACATCTCCGAGGAGGCGCGATGCTTCCTGGGCCTCTCTCGAGAGGATGCCAGGACAGCGATCATAGAATGGTTCCGAAAGCACGAATTGCTTGAGGAAATCCGGGACTACGACCATGCGGTCGGCCACAGCTACCGTTCTCATGTACCGATCGAGCCGTATCTGAGTGATCAGTGGTTCGTTCGGGTCACCGACGACAGGCTGCGCGGCGAGGCCATGCGCTCGATCAATCCCGAACAGTACGATGGAACGCCGCCACCCAGAGAGACTGGCTCGCGAGAGGGAGATGGAGAACTCAGCTTTTCCGCACCTCGCTATGCACGCTCGTTCCAACAATGGCATGAGAATCTTCGAGACTGGTGTATCAGTCGACAACTCTGGTGGGGTCATCGGATTCCGGTCTGGTCCAAGGTCCTGAAGTTCTCGGAAGCAGGCACACCCCCGACAGATCTCGGCAATGGAATGACCGACCAGACGAGCTGGTGCCAGGCCCCCTTCTGCGATCGAGCGGACGACACGCTGTCCATTCGTCTACAGATCGATCGCGAGAACGAGGAGGTCAGGATTCTGGCCTGCGTTGGACGTGACGCCGAATCGATCGAAAGCGATCTCGAAGCAGCCGGGTTCGCTCAGGACAACGATGTCCTGGATACGTGGTTCTCATCCGCTCTCTGGCCGATCTCGACCATGGGATGGCCTGCCCCCTCTGCTTTCCCGGAAACAGAGGGCCTCCTGGAAGCCTTCAATCCAAGCAGCACGCTTTCCACCGCACGTGAAATCATCACGCTCTGGGTCAGCCGGATGGTCATGTTCAACCGATTCTTCCGGGACGGAAGACTTCCCTTCCGTGATGTCTATATCCATCCGACCATCCAGGATGGTTTCGGCCAGAAGATGAGCAAGTCGCTTGGAAATGGAGTCGATCCCCGCGACATCATCGAGAGCCACGGAACCGACGCGCTGCGATTCATCATGACGCAGCTGGCCACCTCGACACAGGATGTGCGGCTCCCGCTTGACCTCGTCTGCCCATTCACTGGCAAGACCTTCACCCCGGAATTCATCACATCATCCACGGGACATCAGGTCACGGCGCCGATCCAGAAGAGCCCCGATGATCCGAACAGGACAATGGTGACCGTCTATGGTCAGCTCAGCGGAACAGCCACTGCCACCGATGAGGAACCACTTGCGAGAAACTCCTCGAGCAAGTTCGACAGTGGACGCTCATTCGTCAACAAGTTCTGGAATGCAGCCCGGTTCGCCCTGGCAAGAAGCGAATCCCCGGGAACGGTCGATTCTCTGAAGTCCCTGGGAATCATCGATCGCTGGATGCTCTCTCGGATCCACCGTGCCCGCAGGACGATTGATGCCGCCATTGATTCCTATCAGTTCAATACCTGTGCGGAGGCCGTCTACGATCTCGTGTGGAGGGATTTCTGTGACTGGTATCTCGAATCCATCAAGCCGACCGTTGCAGATGACGCCGCCCAGAGGCAGGTGCTGCTGACATCGCTTGATGTCATCTCGCGTCTTCTTCATCCGATATGCCCCTTCGTCACCGAAGCACTCTGGCCACATGTGCAGGCGATGGGATCGCCCGGCCTGCCCGAACTGGGCATCAAGCCCTCCGATTCTGTCTCTCTCGCCTCCTGGCCGGAGACGGATGGACTTCATGACGAAGAGGCCGAGCAGCAGTTCGAGCGGATCAAGGAAATCGTCAATTCCATAAGACGTGCCCGTGCAGATCATGATGTACCGCCTCGCACGAAGCTGACCATGGCCATGCCAGCCTCGCTCCGCAGCGTCATCGATCCGGTTCAACCCGCCATGCTCGCCATGTGCACGCTGGAGAAGATCATCGATCTCGGTGACGAAGATGGAATCCAGGTCCATGTGGAGGGTCAGATCATCCATCTGCTTGGTGGCGACGATGAAGTCGACGCCGAAAGCGAACGGGCTCGATTGCAGGACAGGATCTCCGAACTCCGGAAATCCATCGGCGCATTGAAGGGTCGGCTTGGAAATCCAGGCTATGTCGAGAAGGCTCCGGCCCACCTCGTCGAGGAGACGAGGAAGACACTCGAACAAAGCGAAGCGGATCTGGTCACTGCGGAAGATTCACTCCGGAAGCTTGGAGCCTGATGGCCATTCGGACCCTCATCCTGACGCTCATGATCCTGATCGGTCTCATGGTCGGATGCCAGCAGCAGCCCGTCCGTTCGGAAACGACACTGGCTGTCGCTGATGACGACCGATTCAACGGTGACGAGACCATTGTTCGCGACTGGACTTTTCTGGGTATCGAAGGAACGCAGATTCGAACTCGTCATTGGGACATCCGCACGACGATGCGAAGCGAGCGATTCAAGCAGATCCTCCCAGCGTTCTACGAGATGGCTCTGGACCAGTACCAGAACGCCTTCGGAGTCGAACTGCCGCCACCTGAGAGATCACTGGAGACCTATCTGTTCGCCGATCGAAGACAATGGAAGAACAAGACGCGCATGATACTGCCCGACAAGGCCTCTTCATTTGAGGGCCTCGGCAGAGGCGGCTTCACCACCAATGGAATCGCGGTCCTCTACGATATCGATGGATATGGCTGGCACCGCGATACCCTGGCGCTCGGCTCTCATGAGGGATGGCACCAATATGTCCAGACGACCTTCAAGGACCAGCTTCCCGCCTGGCTTGATGAAGGCATTGCCACGACGATGGAGGGATTCTCCTGGCGACGAGGCATCAAGTTCCGCCCCGAAGCCAATCGCGAACGATGGTCTCGCCTCTGCGAATGCATCAACAAGGATCGACTCCTCCCACTCGAGAGCCTCCTGTCCGCTCATCCAGAGAACTTCCTCAATGGACAGAAGCAGACGCTCCTCGACTACTACGCCCAGATCTGGGCTCTGACCCGATACCTGCAGTCGGCCGACGATGAGAAATATCGCGACAAGGTCGGAAACATCCTGATGCTCGCCGCTTCCGGCGATATGTATCGACAACTGCTTCGATCCGATCAACTGTCACCAAGACATCGGAAGATGATCGAGGATGACGGCGATACCGGCATGGCGATTCTGGAGGTGTTCATCGAACCCGATTCGGCACAACTGGAGGAATCCTTCCATGACTGGTGCTATTCCATCTGCAGAATGCAGCGCTGAAGAATCGATCCATGCCCTTCAGAGGCCCGGCAGGGCTTCTCCGGTCGCGCTCTATACTGGGTTTCGCGAACTTCCAAATCCTGCGGACCAGCACCATGCCTGAATCGATCAGCATCAGAACCGCCACGGCAAGCGACATCTCCATGTTGCAGGATTTGTTCTGCGCCGGAATATACGAAGGCGATGTGAGAATCAACGACACCGGTGCCGACATCGACAATCTGATGGCAGGCTATTTCAGCGACGAGGGCCGCAGCAGTTTCTGGGTGGCCGAATCTTCGGAACAACTCGTTGGAATGATTGGCGTGCAATGTGTTCTCGATGATGTCGCGGAGATCCGACGACTACGAGTCCATGATGATTTTCGTCGTCGGGGAATTGGCAAGCAGTTGCTCGATCATGCGGTGAAGTTCTGTCGCACACAGGACTACATGAAGATCGTCCTCGATGTCAGAGTCGAACGGGATCCGGCCATCCATCTCTTCGAGCAAGCGGGTTTCTTCCTGGCGAAGACACGCGAGGCTGATGGCCACAAGACGCTCGACTTCTACGTCGACCTGTACACCGATCCTGCGACCAGAGGCTGACGCCGTGCATCGCGGACATGGAATAAAAAGACAATGCCGCACATGAAGTACGGCATTGCCTTGAAAAGCGGGTGAACGGACTCGAACCGTCAACATTCAGCTTGGAAGGCTGACGCTCTACCATTGAGCTACACCCGCGTAGAGATGAGACATTCTACACACTCGGCGTGCAGGCCGTCCATGAAGGCATTTACCACGACCCAAATTACGATTTCGGACCAGAATTCGACCATCTTCCACAAACCATCACGTTGAGCACGAGGCTTCGGACGGGTAGACTCATGCTCCGATGAGCTCCGAACACTCTTCTGAAGGCGACGGTCATCCGCTGCATCCGCTCCAGCGATCCTGGAAGCGAATCATTATCCGCATCCTCATGATTCTCGCGGTGGTCGGCGTGATCGCCATTGCGTACATCTACCTGCTGGAACCCTACATGGGATCCATCGAGGCCTATGTGAAGTCCCTTGGACCATGGGCTCCACTGGCCTTCATAGCAATCTTCTTCATCTGCACCTTCCTGTTCCTGCCCGAATCCATATTCAGCATTGCCGCCGGCACTCTCTTTGGACTCTGGATGGGATGGATCTGGGTCGTGGTCGCAGGCTTCATTACCGCCTGCCTGGTCTTCTTGTTCGTGCGACTCTGTGTTCGCGATCGAATCAACCGCCTGATGAAGCGGTACCCCAAGGGCTATGCGGTCGAAGAGGCCATGGGGGAATCCGGCTTCAAAATCATGTTTCTGCTGCGACTGGCACCAGTGAACTACTCGCTCCTGAACTACATGGGAGCCGTGAGCCCCTGCCGGTTCAGACCGTTCATGTTTGCATGCATTGGAATGATTCCAGGCAATTTTTCAGGCGTCTACATGGGGTACGTCGCACGGCATACCTCCGATCTGGCCAAGCACATTCAGGAGAACGGCCGCAGCCTTCCCCATGGTGACAGCCTGGCTCGTGAGATAACGATCTACGGCGGACTGGTCGTGGCCATAGTTGCCAGTGCCGTCGTTGCCAGAGTGGCTCTGAAGGCCATTCACAAGGAGACTCAGCGACAAAAGAGTCTCAAAGATCGCCAATCCGGCTATTCCGCCCAGAAGGCCTGATAAGTCCATAAACAGCAGTTGATTGGGGCTTGATACCGGGTTAGGGTAATACTGAGGCCACTCATACCATTTGTGGCATGCGGAGAGATGAGAGCGCCCCCTGGCGTCAGAGGGCCCTCTTCGGGAGAGTTAAAGGGAGATCCGTTCTATGTTTTTCAAGACCCCAATTTGCGTCTTGTCCGTTTTGGCATTCTCAGCTGGCGTTATGGGCCAGAACCAATTCGGCTGGCAACCATCAGTCGATCTGGTGGAGATTCCATCTTTGGATTTCGATGCACTTGCCGCCGAGGACATCACACGTGAAGAGGCTGGAATGGCACCCCGCTACGCCATCCCGAACAAGGTCACGCAGGGACCCGCCTATGGCGGAACATGGACTCAGCCTGACGCCGACACCTGGCTCTGGGAGCTCAGGGTCGCATCCCCAGGCAGCCTCTCGATCAACCTGGCATTCGAACACTTCATCATGCCCGAAGATGCCGTGATGACCATCAGCTCTCATGATGGACGCTTCTCCCTGCCCCCACTGACGATAGACAACAACAATCCCGACGACGAGTACTGGACTCCCCCGGTGCCCGACTCCGAAATCAAGATCTCCATCGAGATGGATGCCAAGGTTCGACCAATGGTCGAGAACGGCATCATTCTGACCAGTATCAACGTTGGCTATCGCGGCTTCTACGATGGCGCGTTCGATGTAGAGGATCGATCAGGCTCCTGCAACTACGATGTGGAATGCAGCGAGACGGCCGGCTGGGAGAATCAGATCCCCTGCGTAGCCGTGATCTCGACTGGTGGATCCACCTTCTGCACAGGATTCATGGTCAACAATCAGCGG
>DEYM01000158.1:0-13519 GCA_002364555.1 Phycisphaerales bacterium UBA3158
CAGATGAGATCGGGTGCCATGCCCCAGGACGCCATTCGCGAAGTGCTTGAACGCATCGCCTCGAGATCCGACCTTCAGGCCAATCATCAGGTTGCGCTGATAGCCATCCGTCCGGACGGTCATTGGTCGTCTGGTGCGCTGCGTCCGGGATTCCGGCTGGCCTTCAGTGATGGAAGTGGTCATCACACGATGGATCCGGCCTTCGTCCAGTTGCCCGGTACCTGAAGATGCCGTTGATTCCCTTCCCTTGTCGATGATTCCATTTTTACTGGTGTATAGTCAGGACATGACAGAGTCTGCAGGTATTCGCAGGGCTGAACGATTTGCCGCCATTGATGTCGGCAGCAACAGCGTCAAGCTCTCCATCGCCGTCCGTGGGACGAGTCGAAGACCAGCGGTCATTGAAACGGCTCGAATCGTTTCCCAGCTTGGCCAGAAACAGGCCAGCTCGGGCGAGCTGAACGCGGAATCGATTGAACGAACGGCCCAGGCCATCGCTGAGATGGTCGAGGAGTCCCGGGCACAGGAGGTCGGGGACATACGGGCCATTGCGACTGCTGCGGCTCGGGAAGCGGGCAATGGCGACATGCTTCGTGCCAGAGTCAGGGCGCTCTGTGGGCTCGAACTGGAGATCATCTCCGGTGAAAGAGAAGCCGAGTTGGCGTTCCATGCAGTGTCGTCGCACCACATAATCGACAATCATCGAAGTCTCGTTTTCGACACCGGTGGCGGCAGTACGGAGCTGGTCATCGCCGATGGTGACCGGATCCTTGAATCCCGATCATTGCCGTTGGGTGCCTTGCGACTAGCGGACAAGTTCGACGCCCTTGGTCGAGTCAGCGACAAGACGCAAACGGCGATTCGATCCCATGTCAGGAAGATCATCGGGAAATCAGGTTTGGATATCGGTGATGCTCGTATCGCGGTCGGTACCGGAGGCACCTGCACCGCGCTTGCGTTGCTGGACATCGGCCCTCTGCCGATTCCACGAAGCGGCAAGCCGCCGGCGATCCTGCGCGAGAATCACACCATGTCGCGCGACACCATCGACGAGCTCGTCAGATGGCTCGGCAAGATGGAGGTCCCGGATCGAAAGAACAGCACGGGGCTGAAGACGAGACGTGCCGAAATCGTCGTGGCGGGCGCCTGTATCGTGGCGGAACTGATGGCCATCTTCGACATGGAATGGGTTGCCATGCTAGATGTGGGACTTCGTGATGGACTGCTGATGGAGATGATGCGGCCGATCGACGAGTCCTGATCGGTCAGCTTCGAAGCCTGGCGATGAGCGAATCGGCAAGCGCCTCAGCGGATCGAGGGCAATGGCGGAAGAAGAGCGATGGTTCGACCAGTTCGACTTCATTGACCAGCGGAATCTCGTCATGCTTGAGAAAGTCGACTCTCGCGTACAGCGGTGGGGCGTTCTGCTCGCCAGTCCATGAGGGATTGGCTTGCAACGTGCACATCACGTGTTCGACGAGTTTCAATTCATCGGCACCAAGTCGACAGGGGCGATCGATGGCGCCGAAATCATCCTGTACTCGATAGTCGCCGGGTGCCGGTATCTTCTCGACGGCATGAGTCAGTACGCCATCGATGAAGATGGCTGAGCGTTCGCCGGCATGTTCAACACTTGAGAGGTAGGGCTGGACGAGGACGGCTTCGGTTTCGAGGAGCGTGGAGAGATGATGTTCCGCCTCGATCAGGCTCTTGTCATTCGGATCGAACCGAAAGGTGCCTCTGGCGGTTGCGCCGATGCGAGGCTTGATGAAGCCTCTTTGCCATCCGTGATCATCAAGAATACCCTTCAGATCGAACCGTTCGCCCGATTCGAGCCAATGGGTCGGAATGATGGGTATGCCCGCATTCTCCAGATCCCTCAGATACGACTTGCAGGTGTTCCAACGAATGGTGTTGATGGGATTGAGCAGGCGAGTGAGGCCGGCGGTCTCCTCGGCCCATGTCACGAATTCCGCACGTCGATGGGCGTAGTCCCATGTCGTTCGAATGAGACAGCAGTCGTATGCGGTCCAGTCCACAGCGGAATCCGACCAGCATGGTTGATCGAAATCGATTTGGTGTGAGCGAATGGCTTCGTGGAGGGGGCGGTCGTCCACTTCCCATTCAGGCAGCTCTTCACAGGTTGCCAGTGCGATTCGCATGATTCGATGATTCTATGGTGTAGGCATCGAACGCGAGGCATCGTTACACTCTCAACTGCTCATGACCACAAGCTCCATCCCGACAATCGACCTGCACAACGAGTATCCGGCAGGTCGTTCCAAAGCGTGGCTGGCTTGGTCGATGCCTGCCCTGTTCTTTCTCTATGAATTCATGATTCGGGTTTCTCCCGGAGTCATCGAAGGCGATCTTCAGACGCAGTTCAATGTGTCGACGACTCAAATCGGCTTCAGCATGAGCATGTACTACTACGCGTACGCGCCCATGCAGCTTGTAGTTGGCATACTCCTCGATCGACTTGGTGGACGCTGGCCGATGGCGATCGCGGCGCTGATCTGTGCTGGTGGTTGCTTCCTGTTCGCGGTGGCGGGAGGAATGAACGGGCTTGGTTCCGCCAGGTTCCTGATGGGTTTCGGATCCGCCTTCGCCTACGTCGGCACGGTCTATGTCGGATCCATCTGGTTCCCGGGACGCCGCATTGCGCTGCTTTCGGGTGTGACCGCCGCGCTGGGGATGCTGGGTGCGGTGTCGGCTGAAGCCCTGCTCGGTTTCCTGCTGGAAGCAGTCACATGGCGAGAGGCCTTCAATCTGTTCGCGCTGGTGGCGGTTGCCATCGGAATTCTGATGTGGATGCTGATTCCACGTAATCCGACCTGGTACACCGATCAGGTCAGCCACGCCAGAGATACACATGGCTGCGGAATTCTGTCCGGTTTGGCCTGCGTGATGAAAAACCGTCAGACCTGGATGCTGGCGTTGGTGACGGCGCTGGTCTATCTGCCGATCGGAACCTTTGCGGCCCTCTGGGGTATTCGCTATCTCGAGGTCGCCATGGGATTCTCGTCGAGTGCATCGGGGCCAGCGGTCTCGATGATGTTCATCGGACTGGGCATCGTTGGTCCAGTGATCGGCTGGTTGTCCGATCGTTTTCATCATCGATCGATGTACTTGCGCATGGGTACGGTGGTGGGTCTGATCTCCTCAGCGGGTCTGCTCATGATCCCGATGGGCATGGACTGGCTGGTGTATGTGCTGCTTCTTCTGCTTGGTGGTTCCGCCGGAACCGTTGTCGTGGCGTTTCCACTGGCCATGGAACACAATCCCCATCACAGTCGTGGAACCGCTATGACATTCGTGAATTTCACCCAGATGATCCTGGCAGGATTCGGCCAATGGCTCATCGGTGGACTGCTCGACACGGGCGCCTCGACCGGGAATTCCATGGAAACCCTGGATGGCGATGATTTCAAGAAGGCCTTTCTGATCCTTCCAGCAGCTCTTCTGGTAAGTGTCGTGGTGGCCTGGTTCCTCAAAGATCCCCAAATCGACTCCCAGGATCAAAACGCTGTGCTCTCTACGCCACTTGCTGATTGACACCGGCCCCAGTCAGGACACAATAGAGATGTCGTCGCATCCGCGATCATCAGGAAGGAACGGCCATTCAATGAGTCTTCAAACGCGAAGCATATGTCTCCTGTCATCCGTGCTGGTTCCGGTCCTGGGTGTGAACCTGATCGCGGCGGAATCAAGATTGAATCCAGTCGACGCCAGTCTTGACCGTATCGATGTCATGTCCATCGAGCTGCGTCCCTCTGATGTGGATCTCCCAGTCGTCACCAATCGAACTTCCATCGACAGGGGATGTCCTCCTGAGGTGATGGCCCACACGGATTCCGATTTCGGCACTGGTCAGTACACGCTCCAGGCAGGATTCGAGCAGGGGGAAAGCGTCGGCATCTCCTTCGTCATGCCAGCTCAGGCCTTCCCACTCAAATTCGAGAGTGCGCAGATCCTCTTCGCCACCTTCAACGCGACCGTTCAGACCACGACCGAATGGTCGGTGCTCGTCTATTCCGGTACACCGGACAACGGATCCCTCATCGCGCAATATTCGTCGGATGGAAAGATTCTGCCGCATCTCGTGATGCCGCCGGGTACGACGGGAACGATCCTTCAATTCAGCATCGCGGCGGATGATCCAGATCAGATCTTCATCCAGGACGACGGATCGCAGACGTTCACGGTGGCCTTTCGAATCGATGCCCATAATTCACCGGGCAATCCCTGCATCTCGCCCCCGGCTGAAACCCAGAACGCCTTTCCGGCAACCGATGTGAGTGGACTCGCATCGCCCACGGGCAATTGGCTCGATCTTGTTCCAGGCTCGTTCTGTCTGTGCGGCACTGGCTGGACGAACTTCCAGCAACTGCCCGCCTTCTGCACGCCAAGTGGCGATTGGGTGATGAACACGACGGTGACACCCTTCAACTGCGGCGCTGCCGAAGGCGCGTGCTGCAAGCTGGATGGAACCTGCATCGAGACGACCGAACTGCTCTGCGAGACACTCTCCGGAGCGTTCCAGGGTGATTCGACGCTCTGTGTGGATGTCTCCTGCCCCGATCCACAGGGTGCCTGCTGCGTCCCGGCGACCGGCGCCTGTGTCGATGGGGTGACCGAGGCTCAGTGCACGGCCTTCAATGGAACATTCCTCATCGGCAACACCTGTGCCGACGTGGTGTGTTTTCCCGAGGGTGCGTGCTGCACGATCGAGGGCGAGTGTGTTCCCGATGTCAGCCCGGAGGCCTGTGCCGCATTCGGTGGTGTCTTCCAGGGTGATGGCACCAGCTGCGCCACCATCGAATGTCCCGCCCCGGAAGGTTGGTGCTGTCCCGATTCGGCGGGCTGCTTCGAGTTCGACGAGGAGACCTGCCTTCTCTTCGGTGGTACGTGGGGTGGCCCCGGAACCAGCTGCTCGGATGCGGATGCCTGCGACTCGACGGGATCATGCCCGGGTGATCTCAATGGCGATGGAGTCGTCGATGTCGACGATGTCCTCGAAGTGCTTTCCAACTACGGCACCAGCAGTGGTGAGGGCGATGTGGACGGCGATGGCGATTCGGACGTCAACGACGTCCTTGCGGTCATCAACGGCTGGGGTCCTTGCTGATTCCCGCATCGCATTCGGCAAGCCTTTCACCAGTGATGGCCAAGGCCTCTTCAGATCGATCGATTCCGGTCGCCTGGCGTCCGGTGGTCACCGCGGCGACAAGTGTCGTGCCGGAACCGCAGAATGGATCGAGGACATGCCCCGATTCGGGGCAGCATGCCTCGACGAGCATCTTCAGCAAGTCGATGGGTTTCTGGGTCGGCCAACCGGTTCGTTCATGAGCCATGTTGTTGATCGACGGAATATCCAGGACGTCGGTGGCCTTCTTCATCTGTCCCTTGAGTCGTTGACTCGTTGCCGGAACGAGCGGTGGCTTGAAGTAGTACGAAGGACTCTTCGCATAGAAGAGAATATCGTCATGTTTCCTCGCGAATCTCCGGGGCGATGATCCGCCCAGCCCATATCGCCAGACCAGCTGATTGACGAAGGCATCCCGCCCCATCAACTCATCCAGTGTCAGACGGAGATGGTGGACCTGACGCCAGTCGCAATGCAGCAGGAGTATGCCGTCCTCGTGAAGATGTCGAAGAACGGATTCGAGTCTCGGCCTCATGAAGCCCATGTACTCGATCGGATCATCGAGGAGATCGTCGAAATGCGTTCCATCCCGACCCGACATCTGTCGTCCCACGCCGAAGGGGGGGTCCATGTAGACAAGATCGGCCTGAAGTGGTTCCAGATCGTGCAGGACATCCAGACAATCACCGTGATGAAGTGTTGCAGGCACGATTCCAATGCTATCTGATGGGCTCAGCGGCGTCTTCGACGTACGCCCTGAATGGCGAGCAACATCACGACAAGACCGCCGGGGGCTGGTATGTCCGTGATCTCGAAATCGAAGTACTGGAAATCCGGACCCGCATCCTCGGATGGATCGAAGTCGAAGCTGTCGGCCACCGACCAGATTCCACCCTGGCTGGTGAGCAGCTGGATGGTGTTGTTGTTCGACAATCCACCTTGCTGGAACTCGTTGAACTGGAGGCTCCCGGCATCGCCGAAGGCCAGATTCGAAGCGGCCATGGCTGCCGAGTTCACGCCTGAATCCCATTGGAAGAGACCGCTGAGCAATGTGGTGTCACCAAGAGGGACGGCATCGAAGGTGCCGCCGGCATCGGCATTGAACTGCCAGCTGGCGGACCCTGGAACGAACATGGTCGCCGAGACCGCCGTGGTCTGTCCCGGAGGATCGAATGATTCGACGCCACCGAGCATCGTGACGATCGAGAGGCCCGAGCCCGTCTCGGCCAGGAAGACGTTGATCCGGTTCTGGGTATCGATGCCCTGTGACTGGAGTTCCTGATTGACTCGATTGATGTCCTGGAGGGAGAAGACAGTGCTGGTGGTCTCGAGAATGTCCGCGAATTCACCTGAAGCGATGTTCACTTCGGTACCGTTCCAGGCAACGAACTGGGCGCTGCCGGCCGCCAGCAGCTGGCAGCTGCAGGTCGCGATGGCCACGGTGATGAACCAGAGCTTGGGTGCTCTCATGGACTCTCTTGCTTCCTTCCTCGAGGTCAAGATCCCCTTGGGGATAATTGCTCGAAGGCAAGTATAGTCAAGGGCTTGCAGCTTTCAAGGGCGATTGAAAATAGGCGTTTATGGATGCCCGGAAGCGGTCACAACAGTGGACTGAGCATTCCGGCGGCATTTCTGGCCAGTCGCTTCGTCCAGGGGGCATCCAGCCATTTCCGCCTGTCGACCTCGACGGAATCGTTGGCATAGGACTTCTGAAGCAGTCGAAGCTGACCGGCGAAGTCCGGATTCCAGCCGAGCATGTTGGCCTCGAAGTTGAGTTCCATGCTTCGTCTGTCCAGATTGGCCGAGCCGATCAGGAAGAGCTGTCGATCGACCGTGAGGGTCTTGGCATGAAGGAGACCACCGGTGAAATGTCGAATCTTCACACCCGCCTCCAGCAGATCCTCGTAGTGGCTTCGGCTGGCCAGCGAGACCAGCCGGGAATCATTTCGCTGTGGAAGGATGAGCGTCGTCTCGACACCACGCCGAGCTGCCGCATGCATGGCCGATTCTGTGGCGACATCGGGTACGAAGTAGGGCGTCGTGAGAATGATTTCATCGGAAGCCACATGGAAGCATGACTGGAGAACGAGACTGAATGTCTCGCTTCCGATCTGTTCCGGACCGTTCTCGATGATCTGCACATCGGCGCCATCGGTGTGCACATGTGGAACGACCTCGAGGAGATCTTTGTTGACCTCTCCGGTGTCGAGATACCAGTCCTCGAGAAAGAGGCGTTGCAGATCATGCACTGCGGGTCCTCGAAGGCGGACCATGCAGTCTATCCAGGGAGCGAATTTGGCCTTTGGCGCGAAGGCGGGATCAGCGATGTTCTGGCTGCCCACATAGGCTATGTGGTTGTCGACCACGACGATCTTCCTGTGGTTACGAAGATCGATGCGTGCGGATCCGATTCGCCACAGACTCGCCGGCAGTGCCTCGACGATCTTGACGCCATCGGCTTCAAGCGATCTGCGAAGGGCGGATTTGAGAAACGCCCTCGATCCGAGTGAATCGACAAGAAGCCGGCATGTGACGCCGCGGCCGGACGCGGCCCGGAGTGCGTCGCCGACTCGGTGTCCCGTGGAATCGGTGAGATAGATGTAGGTCAGCAGATGGACCGTATCGGTGGCTGATTCGATGTCATCGCAGAGCGACTTCAGGAAGTCGCTTGTATTCCCCTTGAGCTCGAGGGCGTTGCCGCCGACCAGATCGGACTGGCACATGTTTTCCGCCAGCGTGAATACCCGTCGGTAGGGGTCCGGTGTCTCCGGTTCGATTCCGGGAAGATCCGCCAGCTCAGGATGTTCAACGAAGTTCAGCTTGGTTCGCTTTCCCTTCTTGAACTCCCGGAAGCGTCGACCGACATATACGCCGCCGACCATCAGGTAGATCAAGGCACCCAGATACGGGACGAGAATGATGAAGACCATCCAGGCAAGTCGTGTTTCACTGGTTCCCCGTCGTCTGAGCAGGATGTGCGTCAACAGCACGATGAAGATCAGGATGTCGACGAGCAGCAGTGAATAGAGGATCACGAGATGGGTCATGTGCGTCAGTGTCCCGCCTTTGTCGATTCGGGGCAACCTTGGCGACGGATCAATGGCCAGCTTGCCAGAGCGACGAGCCAGGGCGCCAGGCCGGCGATCCATTCGGGCATCGTGGTCTGGTTCATGCCTCCTCCGGCGAGATACCACAGGCTGGTCAATGGGCTGAAGGGAATGGCTTCACGTATCGACTCGTCGAGGAGGGTGATGATTGGTGACGTCATCGTCAACAGCAGGCAAAGAAGCATGGCCACCGTTCGATTCCAGAGTACGGCCCGGCTGCGACCCCAGGCCGCGATCATGCCTGCGAGCAATCCCCATCCAGTGAGCGTGATGGCGATCAAGGCTGTTCGTGAGAAGAGCCATGTCGTCACGAAACCCGACGGCCAGGTGATCAGCTGCGCGGTCAGGAGAAGGATGATCGTATGCCTGAGTGTCGTTGCAGGCGTGATGTCCCTTCGTGTCGAGAGGGCGGCCATCGGCCAGACGATGACAAGTCCGATGGCGGACATGACCAGCATCATCCTGACTCCGGGAAGCCAGGTCTGCGTGGTCGGAAGCATGGGTTGTCTGAGCCCGATCACCAGGAGCCACGAGGCCAGTAGCCAGCAGGATCCGCAGAACACGAGCAGTCTCGGGATGATGTACGGGGAACCCGATACGGGGACCAGGTGACGTTTCAACGCTTGACCACGAGCGAGGCGTCCGTGATGTCGATCTCACCCGGGTGGTACTGGTCGATTCGACCGGACAGACGATGGAGTCTGTCGAGTCTCGCGATCTTTCGATCAAGCAGGGATTCCATGGCCTTCTCGTTGCCCGGTGCCGATCCCCAGACGATTCGACTGGCATTGTCGCTGATGAGCACCAGGTTGCCGTTGGCGGGATAGCGGGAGAGATCGATGGCCTTGACCTGCGTTATCCAGACCGCATCGGAGATGTGATGCAGCACTCGAAGGGCGGCGGCCAGATCGCCACCACTCCAGATGTCGCCTGGCCGATCGGGTCGACCGTAGCGAGGGTTCTCGATGGTCACCACATGAACATTGCCGGCGACACCGCAGCCGGAGGGCATCAGCCTGCCGTGGGTGTCGATCAAGGCCTGTCCTCTGTCGTCACGAACACGTGCAAGCGGTGTGACGAGTGAAGCCTCGATGACCACTTCAGACGGACCTGATCGCCGAACCTGGGAAACGTCGTTGAAGAAGCCCGACTCGAGCAGCTCTTCCCGGGTCGCCTGAAGATCGTCTCGCGAGAGCGGAGTTCCAGTGAGCTGAGTGCCGGCCAGCTCGCAAAGGTGATCCACGATGGTCGGGGATGCCCAGTGGGGCACCTGGCTGAAGGTGACGGTCACGGTCTCGACGGGTTTCTCGACTCGTCGGGCGAGTACCGGAATCAATGCCGTGAAGCAGATGACGGCTGCCAACGCACCAGTCGTCAGCCAGGTGTACCGGCCGGTTCGGGTGGTGGACCATTCTCGAATCGCACCTGGTGATGCCGTGAGAACTCGTTTCCAGTGGAATAGCCTGCCGCTTGCTTGATTTGATCTTCTTGGTGCCATGCTCAGACCATCATCGGCATCCGAGGCCGACCCCCTTGAGACATGCCCATGGAGTTCGGGAATCCGAGTCCTTGAAATCAGCCGGCAGCGGCGTCTGCCGAGGCCATTTCAACCAGCGATCGACAGAGTGCCGGCATGGTCATTCCACTCGCCGCTGCCGCCTTTGGAAGAAGGGACTGCTTCGTGAATCCCGGCATGGTGTTGACTTCAAGAAGCCAGGGACCTTCCTCGGTCAGGAGAAAATCGACTCGGGCCAGATGACGGGCCTTCAGACCCTCGTAGATCCTGACGGCGGCGTCCTTGAGCATCTCCTCGATGCCATTCTCCAGAACCGGTCCGACCACATAGTGCGTGTCGTCGCGTTGATACTTGGCTTCGTAGTCGTAGAGGCCCGAGGCGGCCTTGATCTCGATGATCGTCAAGGGTCTGCCGTCGACGATGCCGACGGTCAATTCCCGACCCTTGATGAAGGTCTCCACCAGCACGGACTCTTCATGCGTCCGCATCTGGGCGATTGCCGCATCTCGTTCGGCGATGGTATCGGCGATGTGCAGATCGAGACTCGATCCCTCGGCGACCGGCTTGATGACCACCGGTGGCTGGAGTGTGCACGCGTCCACTGCATGCAGGAGCTGCCAGTCGGGTGTGGCGATGTGGAGTTCGCGTGCGAGGAGCTTGGTCGTGTGCTTGTCCATGGCCGCTGCCGCCGCGGTCGAACCGCATCCTACGAACGGTCTGCCATCGCTCTCGAGCAGTCGCTGAAGTGGTCCACCTTCCCCCCAAGGCCCATGCAGGACCGGGAAGAGGACATTCCCGGGAATGTCGTCGATGCGCTCGAGTGGTCTCTTCTCGATGACATGCTCGATGACATGGTCGAATCCCGATTCGATCAAGGCGGCCGCGACGGATCGGCCGGAGGCCAGACTGACGTCATGTTCGCCATCGGGTCCGCCCATGAGCACGGTGATTCGTGGGTGGGTCTCGCTCATGGCCGGGGTGCCCCGGGATCATCCGACCAGATCACCACTTCCGGCTGCAGCGAGGCGCCGCAGTGATCATGCACGCGCGACTGGACCATGGTCATGAGTTTCATGACGTCCCTGGCGGTCGCCTGCGGGGTGGTCGAGATGAAGTTGGCATGACGTGGACTGACCGTCGCGCCCCCGACGTTGAGTTCCTTCAGTCCAGCCTCGTCGATGAGCTGGCCTGCGGAGAGGCGTTGACCGTCGATGACCGGGTTGCGAAAGGCGCATCCGGCCGAGTTGTCGGCCATGGGCTGGGAGGCCTTCTTCTTGGCGAAGATCTCACGGACCTTGTTGCGGACCTTCACAGGATCGGTCGGTTCAAGCTGCAGGATGGCCGAGCAGACGATGCCGTTCGGAATGCTGCTCTGGCGATAGTCGAAGGTCAGTTCGTCGCGATCGATGTCGAGTCTTCGGCCGGTCATGTCCAGCATGCTGACGGATTCGATCACCTGTCCCGTGTCGCCGAAGTTGCCACCGGCATTCATCCGGATGGCGCCACCGAGGGTGCCGGGTATGCCGGCGAGCTGGCTGATTCCATCCAGTCCATGGCGAGCCGTCTCATTGACCAGCTTGAACAGATCGCTGCCGGCGGCCACCAGTGCCCGGTCGACCTCTCCCTGTCGGTTGTACTTCCGCGTCGAGAAGCACTCATGATCGAGCTTGATGACGATGCCGTCCACGCCGGCATCGTCGACCAGCAGATTGGCGCCACCACCGAGTATCCGAACGGGGACCTGAGTCTGATGGCAGCGTGAGAGCAAGGTGGCCAGCGATTCCTCGGACCTCGGGCGGACGAGCATCGGGGCGCGTCCGCCGATTCCGAACCAGGTCAGGGCTCCAATGGGAGCATCGAACTCGATGTCGAGATCAAGGCCGCCCACGAGGCTGGATCGACTCGAATCGATCATGCGTCCCTCGCCATGAAATCATGACCGATGTTCCAGACCGGTCCGGCACCCATCACGACCACCAGATCGCCATCCATGCATTCCTTCTCGAGATGTGCGGTGATGTCGTCGAATTCGGGAATGTGGTTGGCCACCACGCCACGTTCGGAAAGACGATCGACCAGATCGACGGCGCTGATCCGCTGCTTTTCAGCCAGTGAATCGCGAACGAAGTAGATCCGTGGAACGATCACCTCGTCGGCGCTCGAGAAGCTCTCGGCGAAGTGATCGAGGAGGAAGCGTGTGCGGCTGTGCTGATGGGGCTGGAAGACGCAGATCAGGCGTTCAGGCTTCTCGGCCAGTCGAAGCGCCTTGAGCGTCTGTTCGATCTCGGTCGGATGATGACCGTAGTCGTCGTAGACGACCACGGATCCGCCGTCCGCCGTGCTTCGCTCGCCCAGTCGCTGCATGCGCCGATCGAGACCGTTGAAGGACGCCATGGCATCCGCGGCTTCATCCCACTCGGCGCCCAGTTGATGGGCGAGGATCACGGCGGCCGCCGCATTGAGCGCGTTGTGTCCACCGGGCATCCGATTCGTCCACTGCGTCACCCACATGCCTTCTCGAAGGATGCCGATGCGCAGGACATTGGCGTCGTAGACCACCTGGTAGTCGGCCTCGGGATGAAAGCCGAATGTCGAGACGTGGCAGTTGAGACTTGGTGTGATGGACTGTCGTCGTGCACCATCGTGGGCGATGAGCAGGGAGCCACCGTCCTCGGCTGGTGGAATCAGGGCGGCGAATTCACGGAAGGCCTCGATGATGGCTTCCAGTGAACCGTAGATGTCCAGATGATCTTCCTCGAGGTTGTTGATCAGGGCCAGGTCGGGACGGTGATGATGGAAGGAGCGATTGAACTCGCAGGCTTCGCATACCAGGATGCCCGGCTCTCCTTCGTGGGGCCCCTGGGGAACGGTGTCGGCGCCGGTTCGGGAACCACCACCGATCTGATCGCAGTTGGCGCCGATGATGAAACCCGGATCGAGTCCGCACTCGACGAGAATGTGGCAGAGCATCGAGGCGGTGGTGCTCTTGCCATGCGTCCCGCTGATGGCGATGCTCAACCGATGTCGCTGGAGCTGGCCCAATGCCTCGGGATAGCTCAGGACGGGCAGGCCCAGTGAACGGGCGGCGACGATCTCCGGATGATCCTCGGCGATGGCGGCGGAGGCCACGAGCAGTTCGGTTCCGTCTGGCAGCGTGGTCGGGGCTGGCCCGGCGTGGACATCGATGCCGTCGGCGATCAGCCCCTCCGTCACAGGTGAGCTGGCCTGGTCTGATCCAGTGCAGAGGCACGCTCGTGCCACCAGCATCCTGGCCAGTCCGCTCATGCCACAGCCTCCGATACCCACCAGATGGAGGCGTCGGCCGGGTCTCAGATCGATGTCTTCTCGTCCGGTTTCTTCGGCTGCGGTCAAGGTAGGCATCCCTTGAGTGTATCGGGGGGTCGGTATTCGCGAATGGTGGGCCGGTTTGTCATACACTTCGGTCATGTCAACAGCTCAACACGAGGCAATTCACGCGCAACTCCTGATCGTCGAGGACGAGGTCGATCATGCCGAGGTCATGGCCGAGGCGCTTCGGCGTCTGGGCCACGTCTGCACGATCGTCGATGGAGTCGCCTCCGCCGAGGAGGAGCTTCGTCTGGGCAGCTTCGACGTGATCGTCACGGACCTGAGCATGGAGAAGCCCGACTCCGGGCTCGAGGTGCTTCGCTACGCCCGTGAACATCAGCCCGATTCCGAGATCATCATGGTCACCGCTCACGGCGATGTGGGTACGGCCAAGGCGGCGCT
>DEYM01000158.1:13861-15501 GCA_002364555.1 Phycisphaerales bacterium UBA3158
GCCTACGACTTCATCGAGAAGCCGCTGGATCTGGAGGTCTTCCGGAACCTGGTGAACAGGGCGGTCGAGACGGTGCGGCTTCGCCATCACAATGTCCGTCTCCAGGGCAAGGTCGACTCGGCCTTCGGGTTCGAGGGGATCATCGGCGACTCGGCCCCGATGCGCAAGGTCATCCAGACCATCAAGCAAGTCGGTCCCAGCATGATCCCGGTGCTCATCACCGGCGAGTCCGGAACCGGCAAGGAACTCATCGCCCGGGCGCTCCACAACCAGTCTCAGCGGGTGGACAAGCGATATGTCACGTTCAACTGTGCCGGTCAGAGCGAGACTCTGCTGGAGGATCAGCTCTTCGGTCACGTGAAGGGCGCCTTTACCGGCGCCGAGAAGGATCGCGAAGGCGTGTTCGAGTACGCGGACGACGGAACGCTGTTCCTGGACGAGATCGGCGACATGCCGTTGACGATGCAGGCCAAGCTGCTGCGGGTTCTGGAGACGGGTGAGGTCATCCGGCTTGGTACCAACACGGAACATCATGCCGATGTCCGCTTCGTCAGCGCGACCAATCGGGATCTCAAGCATCGAATCGAGAGCGAGGAGTTCCGCGAGGATCTCTACTTCAGAATCAACGGCGCCGAGATTCATCTGCCGCCATTGAGGGAGCGTCGCGAGGACATCCCACTGCTGGTCAATCATGCGGCGGGTCGATACGCCAGCGAGCAGGGAAAGCCCCAGCCGGACTTCACGGAGGCGGCCATGCTCCGACTGGTCGCCTTCAACTGGCCGGGCAACATCCGTCAGCTCTTCAACGTGGTGCAGCGCATGGTTGTGATGGCGACGACGCCCCACATCGATGTCGCCGAGGTTCCCGACGAAGTCCGCATGACCGATGACGACGATCATCTGCACATGGGTGCATTGGCGGGTATCGGTCTCGATCGTCTCGAGAAGGAGGCGATGCGGCAGACGCTGGCGATGACCGGCGGCAATCGCGA
Source organism: Phycisphaerales bacterium UBA3158 (assembly GCA_002364555.1). GTDB lineage: Bacteria > Planctomycetota > Phycisphaerae > Phycisphaerales > SM1A02 > UBA1668. The sequence goes on from DEYM01000158.1 coordinate 14,854, forward strand.
GCAGACGGCCGAGCTGTTGGGCATCGGGGAGCGGACGCTCTATCGAAAGCTCAAGGAATACGGGCTCAAATAGAGTGCCTCCTGGGCACCGATGGTGTCTGTTTGATGCCCGAGAGTCCGTTTCCACCCTTGACTCGATAACCAGAAATGCCATGATGGAGGAATGATCACCTCAGCCCTCATCGTCGCCGCCGCCACCTCCATGGGGGGTGCCGATTCAGCCAGCTGGCCGATAGCCATCCAGACCTCCGGAGAAGATGTGTTCTGGGCCAGTCCCGATGCGATTCGTCCGGACGGTGGTGAGTACGACCTGCAGGTGAGCATCACCGGCGTGTCCGTCGATGTCACCTACTTCGGATTCAACTTCGGGCCAATCGACGTGTCCGATCAGCTTCCCGATTCATCCTTCGGGGGCATCGTCGAAGGACCCTGTCCGATCAATGGTGGAACGACCTCCATTCTCGAGCCGGCTCCGCCCGAACCGGTGACGATCGCGTTCGACATCGAGCTTCTGCTCGACGACAACGGATTCGGCAACATACTCATGGACAACATCGTCCTGGGAACCGCCACGACATCGATCCCCATATTTGGTGAGGTCACGGTCCAGCTCGAGACGGTCTATGTCGATCTGGTGATGGATGTGGT
>DEYM01000128.1:0-333 GCA_002364555.1 Phycisphaerales bacterium UBA3158
AACAGCAGCCTGTATCTCGAGGACGTCGCCATCGGAGAGCCGTTGCATCGGGGAAGACGAGAGGTCCGCGCTGTCAGGCACATGGATCAGCTTCATCTTGTCCTGTATCTCGGTTGGCAGGGTCGCCAGCTCTTCCAACCTGGCGTGCTTGGCGACCTGCCCACATTCATGAATGATCAGATCGGCCTGAGAGAGCCATTCGACATGTTCGGATTCGAATTCGGTGTCCCCCGACCATCCAAGGGTGACTTCCCCATCGCTGATGAGCAATCCGACCGTGGGTACCGAATGTTGTGTCCATCGTGCCTGAATCCGAAGTCCGGCGACTTCGAC
>DEYM01000128.1:736-4404 GCA_002364555.1 Phycisphaerales bacterium UBA3158
CTCCGAATTGGCGGCCATCCATCGATGGAGCCAGTCGCTCCCACATTCGATCCATGACGGCAGGCGCCGCCCAGAGTCCGGGACGACCGCTTTCCTGAGCGATGTACTTTCGATAGAAGGCCATCGTCTCGATTCCTCCGACATGATCACAGTGCAGATGGGTCACCAGAATGTCGTGGATGGCTGCGGGGTCCACATCCAATCCACTGCTCATGGCAGCCTGCCTGTACATCATCAATGGGGAACCGGGACAGTCGATGGCGATGAATCCAGCCGAGGTCTCAATGAGACAACTCGAACCAAATCGTGAATTGCTGAAAGCATCACCTGTGCCTGTGACGATCAATCTCATGGAACACATGCTCGCACAGACTCGCCTTCAGTGCCAGAGCTCATTTCAGGAGTAAATGGAATTCATGCACTCAATTCAGCGAGTAGACTCTGTAACAGGCCCGAATCTTTCCTCAGAGGCTCGATTCCATGGAGGCACCGGCATGAGCCCGAAGGCTTTGAAAGCCCATCCACTGCTGAGCATGCTCCTGCTGGTGATAGCCGGCATGATGCTACCTGCCGAATCGGCCATGGCACAGGGCGGCGCTCCGGGCAACTCGCTTGAAGTCCTGACTCGTCTGGAGGATGCCCTCTCGCGTCAGGACATCGATCTTCGACTTCGCACCAGTCGTGGTCAGACCGTCGGCGAACGAATGACCATCGATTACGGCGCCTCACTGCGTTTCGGCATCGCCGGGATCAACGACGCCTTCGGCAGTTCCAGCACGTTGATGCAGTACGAGGCCAATCTCTTCGTGGCCGCCAACATCGATGGCGGACACAACTTCTTCGGCAACCTCCGATTTCTCTACAACGACTATCCCAACGGAGACGCCTTCGACGGCGAGAACAGCGAACTCCTCTATCCGATCGGCAATCGATACTGGTACGAATTCGATCTGCGAGCGGCGCATCTGTCAGAGACCGGCCAACGCCTCCCCTACAACATCAATGCCAAGGTCGGCCGGATGTTCATCAACTGGAACACGGGTGCGGTCTTCAGCAACGATGCCTACGCCCTGCAGATCCAGGCCGACTGGGAGAAGCTCGAATTCGCCGGCTTCATCGGCCGAACGGCTCGAAGCGGCATGTACGACTTCGACATCTCCCGACCCAACTACGACGGCTACACGAACCGTCATCTGTTCGCCGCCAGAATCGACTACGAGATCGCGACCGAATTCAAGCCGTACGTCTCCTACTTCATCCAGCGTGACCGCAATCCGGAGGATGAGGAGAGACAGACGATCTTCGGACCGATGAACTTCGACTACAACTCCGAGTACCTCTCGTTCGGCTCGACTGGTTCCATCGGTCCGCAGCTGACGTACACGCTCGAGGTCATACGCGAGACGGGAACCACGCTCAGCAGTCCATTCGTGCTCCCGATCATCCCGGTCCCCCAGACCAAGGATTCGATCGATGCCTGGGCCGGCGTGCTCAACGTGATCTATGCACTCAGAGACAGGAACCTCACGAATTTCAGTCTCACGACGGCCTTCGGCACCGGTGATCCGGATCGTCTGACGACATCGGGCACCTATGCGGGCAACCGGACGGGAACGACCGATCGGGCCTTCAACAGTCTCGGCTACATCTATACCGGACTGGCCTATGCACCGGATCTGGCCAACCTCGGCATGGTCAGGGTCGGCGCCAGCACGGCGATTCCGATCGACAGCAAGAGACCCGACGCCCTCAGGGTCGGCAGCGACTTCTTCTTCTTCAACAAGCTGGATCTGGGTAGCCCGACCAGTGGCATTTCCGGAGACAGTCACTGGATCGGATTCGAGATGGATTTCAGACTTGACTGGCGAATCACCAGCGATATCAGCGCGAATATCCGATACGGCATCTTCTTCCCCGGCAACGCACTTGCTGAACCCTTCGACAAGGAACGTCACTTCATCTATGCCGGAGTCAGCTATGCCTTCTAGGAAATGGCTTCCTGTCCTGTTCATGGTGTCGTTTGCCGGACTCGGTGGCGGATGCACGTTGTTCGATCGGACAACCGTGGACAACTCCGCAGTCCAGCAGTTTCCCGGCAACGATCAGGACTTCGATTTCTGGGACTCGCTCGCCAAACAACCCGTTGTCACCAACGATGACGCCTTGCACGGTCTGTTGCTGCTGTCCGGTGGGAAGGACGACTGCGAAACCTACGAGTGTCGGTACGAAGCCGGTATCACCAGGGGCTGGTTCGACGGCAGCTGGGGCGGCATGCCACCAGCCGACGAATCAGCTCGAGTCGGCTGGGTCGCCGTGGCGGCCTGTCAGATACTCGAGATCAAGGGCGGGCTGACCATGCGTCTCTTCGGCGACTCGCCTCGCTACTGCTCGAGAGAGCTGACCTTCATGGGCCTGTTGCCGTCACTGTCTGAGAACGAGGCTCTCACGGGGCTGGAATTCACGGCTCTGGTGGACAACATCGAGGATCGCCAGAGGCTCAACAAGGCTCTTGAAGCTCGCAAAAAGCTCAAGCAACAGCAGGAAGACGCGAAAACCGCTGCCGAGACCAAAAGAATTTCAGAAGTCCTCACACCAATGCATCCAAGGGGCATAGATGGTGCGGACGATAGTAATGAAGCCGATCCCGATGCTTCTCAGACACCGGAAACAGCCGATTCGGAATCGACGCCAGGATCTGAATGACCAACCATTTGGAGGTCCCATGCTCAAAGGGATACTCGACATCACCTTGATTCCACTGCTGGCAGTGGTCATGGTTTCGATGGGTCACGCCCAGGAGAGCACGATTCCGATCAATGCGCCTGGGCAGCTGATGGTTCCCGGGCCGGTCACGGCCAAGGAGGAGATACAGAATCGGCTCGCCTCCTTCAAGGGTGCGATGAAGGATGTCGCCAAGCCACTTCCAAAGGGTGACACCAGGCAACTGGGCGCCATCGTGATGCTGGTCACCGGTCGCTGCCAGTGGCGGATGGATGAGAAGGCCGGCTGGAAGAAGGCCGCCATCAATGATTCCCTGGGACCGGGCGCCTACATACGAACCGGGCTCAACTCCTCGTTGACGCTTCGATGCGGTTTGAACTCGACCGTTCTGGTCGACAGCAACAGTCGGGTCCGGCTTCCATCGTTGATGCAGGATGGAGATGTGCTCCGGACCATCGTCACCATCGATCGTGGACGAGCGGACATCCAGGTCGATCGTGTCGGACTCATGAACGACTTCTCCGTACTGACCCCCTCCGGCTCACTGGCCGTGAAGGGCACCGGCATGGGCGTCAAGTACGACGGTTTCACCGGTACCAGCGTCGTCGGCGCCAGACACAATCGCATGAATGCCATCGAGATGAGGTACTTCATGAATGACGGGTACAAGTGGCTCATGTCGGGCGGTGCCGTCTCGACGAATGCCGTGCAGAACCCGGCGACCGTCGCTGCGCTTGAAACCCAACCGGCTCCTTCGCTCCAGGCCTATGAGGCGGAGGATGCGGGTTCATTCGATTCCACCGCGGATCAGGCTCTGGCCGCGACCGACACGACGAGCGTCACGACTCGTGTCGTGCTGGGACAGCAGCGGCAGGTCGAATCGGAATCCATCATCAACTCGATCGAGCAGGAAGTCGTCGCCAGCATCCTGGCCGAACAGCAAGCGG
>DEYM01000080.1 GCA_002364555.1 Phycisphaerales bacterium UBA3158
ACCATATCCATGACGGCCTTGATCTGTTCATTGTGCTCGGTTCTCTCGAAGGGTTGCTCATGCCGCGAATCCTCGAGGATGTCCGCGTAGTCCAGTGGTTGACCATCCTCGCCACGAGGTGAGTACGAACTCGATTTGTAGGCTCGCATGGCTCGAACGATGACGGCAGCCTTCTTCATGGGCACGCCCATGGATTCCGCCATCTCCTGCTGGTTCGGGGTTCTGCCGAGTTCATCCGTCAATTGACGGTGCATATGCTTCCAGCGACCGATCAGTTCGACCATGTAGGCCGGGATATGGATCGGTTGAACCGCGTTGATGAGCGTTCGCTTGATCGACTGCTTGATCCACCAGGAGGCATAGGTGGAGAAGCGGGCGCCCTGTGCGGGATCGAATCCCTCGACGGCCCGGATCAATCCGATGTTGCCTTCCTCGATGAGGTCGGAAAGTGAAAGACCACGTCTCGTGTAGTGCTTGCTGATGGAGACGACCAGTCTCAGGTTGGCCTTGACCATTCGATCCTTGGCATCGAAGTCGTTGTCGTTGATGACACGCCACCCCAATTCCTTCTCCTCCTCGGGAGTCAACAGGGATGTTCGATTGATCTGCTTGAGATACGTCTCGAGGTCACGGTCTGAGGTTCGATAAGCCATGTGGAACTGGTTCCCAATTACTCTTTCAGACCTGGTTCGGTGGTTCCGCCATTGGCGGAGAATCATGTCTGGTCGGTTATCAAGTATGCGTCCGGACTGCCCGGAAGCTCACAGTTAGCTGGTCAGTTCCTTGTGAATCCCGCTTCGGATATCGGTTTTGAGGTCTTCGTGCCTCGTAAACCTTCCGAATGCCGTCTTCACGACGAACCTTGAAGCCGTTCGAGCGTTTGAATCGGTATAGAAACGGGGTATCTTGACCCTTAGGCAAGCGATTACGGAGAATTCGAACAGGAACCACCCCATTGGCAGCCCCCCAACCTAGACAGGCCGCACAAACGGCCCCGGGTGAGATAAATCATCCAAATCCAGATCTTGAATCCATCTACGATGCTTGTTGAATGCCAGAGAATGATCGAGGACATATGACCCAGGAAGATCTCAGTGACATCTTGCAGGCCTGGCCCCACGAGCCGGGGCGATTTCTCGTGAGAATCGTCAAGGGACACGCCGACCGGCCGCAGCTTCAGGTCCGGATAGATCTGGGAATTCTCCAGATGCAGATGACGGGTCGGCCCGATGGAGTGACCATCCGAGGCTTCGAGTCGTGTCTCCATGCCGTCCAGCAGGATCTCGCCACCTATCAGGAGGCTCATGGATCCAGTCGTGGATTCGTCATCTCCACCGAGGATGCGAGATTGCTTCGGGAGGAAGCCGCCCAGTACTTCCACAGATACGTGGCGTTGTTCCATCTCGGCCGATTCGAGGATGTCGCGAGGGATACCAGACGAAATCTCGTATGCATCGACTTCTGTCAGGCATACGGTTCGACGGATCAGGATAGGTTCGCACTGGATCCGTTCCGCCCACAGGTGATCACGATGCGAACCCGTGCCGAGGCTGAACTGGCCGTGGCCAGTGAACAGGGAAGCACGGCTGTCCAGCTCATCAATCACGGACTGGAGGAGCTGGAGGAGATTCTGCCCGCCGAGCAGTACGAGCAGAGCAACGAGGTCATTCTTCTTCGGGGAATGCGTGATCTGCTGGTTCCCAAGCTGCCCTCTTCCCAGCGGGCGGAACTGGAGGATCGCCTCCAGCGGGCTCTGGATGCCGAGAACTACGAACTGGCGGCCATCCTGCGAGATGAACTCCGGCAGATGACCTGAAGCCGCCGCCTCCCGATATCCTGTTCGGGATGTCAGAAACACAACAACTCGATCAGACCCCGTTCCATCAGTACCACATCGATCACGGCGCCAAGCTGGTTCCCTATGCCGGCTGGGAGATGCCTCTGCTGTACTCCTCCATCATCGAGGAGCATCGGCAGGTTCGAGAAAGCGGTGGTCTCTTCGATGTCTCGCACATGGGCCGAATCCGTTTCAGTGGTCGTGATGCCTGCCGCTTCCTCGATCGCATCTGCACGAGGAAGATCCACGGGACTGCGATCGGTCAGGCCAGGTACACGATCATCTGCAATGAGCGGGGTGGATGCCTCGACGACGCACTGGTGACACGACTGGATGAGCATGAGTATCTCATGGTGTGCAATGCGGCGAATCGTGAAAAGCTCCTGCAGCACTTCGCCAGGGAGAAAGGCGACTTCGTCTTCAAGCAGGTGGATCAGACGACCAAGACGGCGATGATCGCCATGCAGGGGCCACGTGTCATGGAGATGCTGTCCGCATTCTCCAGTGAGATACCGAATCTCAAGCGATATCGAAGCACGACCAAGAACCTGTTGATGGCCAAGTTCATCATTTCAAGGACTGGCTACACCGGTGAGGATGGGGTCGAGGTCATTCTTCCCTCGATGTTCGCCAAGAAGGCGATCGAGATGATGCTCAAGAACATGGATTCGCCCGACACCATCAAGCCATGTGGACTGGGCTCCAGAGACAGCCTGCGACTCGAGGCGGGTATGGCGCTCTATGGACATGAGATCGATGAGGACACCGATCCATTGACGGCGAACCTCGGTTTCGCCATCACTCTGGACAAGGGAATGGATGATCCTGAAGTCGAGAAGTTCATCGGCCAGGAGGCGCTTCAGCGCATCGCGGCGACAGGTCCCAGTCGAACGACGACCGGTCTTCTGGTCGAGGGTCGGCGGGCACCCCGGCAGGGTATGCCGGTGAAGTCGGGAGATCAGACAGTCGGCGTGGTGACCAGCGGGTGCCTGAGTCCGACGCTCGACAGGCCGATCGCCATCATTCGAGTCGATGTGGAACATGCGGAGGCGGGGAAGTCTCTTCAGATCGACTTCGGGAAACAGGTTGTCGAGGGTGAAGTGACGAAGCTGCCGTTCTATTCGTCTCGTTGAGCCATCTTGTCCAGCGTTCGTTCCAGAGCGCGAACCCTCCGGACAAGGGCCCCGAGACTCATGCCGGCCAGCGCGTTGCGTTTGGCCGTATCCGCATCGACGGCGGGAGCTCCACCGACGGTCGATCCATCGGCCACATCACCGGTGATTCCGCTCTTGGCCAGGGCCTGAACCTGATTGCCGATTCTCAGATGCCCGGCCACTCCGGTCTGTCCTCCAAGAGCGACGTAGTCGCCGACCTCGACCGATCCGGCGATACCCACCAGGGAGACGATCAGACAGTGCTTGCCGATGGTGGTTCCATGGCCGATGGAGATCAGATCGGCGAACTTGGTTCCCGCTCCGACGACCGTGGCGCCCAGTGCCGCCCGTTCGATGGCGCAGTTGGAGCCTATCTCGACGTCGTCCTCGAGAATGGTGATGCCCGTCTGTGGGATCTTGTGATGCGCACCGGCATGGGTGGCGTATCCGAATCCGTCGTTTCCGATCGCTGAACAGGCATGTACGGTCACCCGGTTGCCCAGTTTGCAGCCGTCGTACACGGCCACGTTCGGAAAGAGGATGCAATCGTCCCCGATCTCGGCTTCTGGTCCGATGTATACCCCGGGATAGAGATGGCATCGATCACCGATGCGGGCACCCTTCTCGATGGTGACATTGGGATGAATTCTGTTGTCCTGACCGATCGAGGCCTCTGCATGGATGATCGCTCGGCTGGAGACACCCGATTCGGCTTCATCCATGACTTCTGGATGGACACGATGGCCATGAAGGATCACCGTGGCGTTCCTGAAGGCGAAGTATGGATCATCGCAGACCAGTCTGGTCAGACCTTCCGGGCATGGATCGGATTCCCGGATGAATACGGCTGCCGCCCGGGTGCCTGAAAGATGGGACTGATACTTGGCATTGGCGAGAAAAGTCACCTGATCCGGCAGTGCCTCTCGAATACCAGCGCAGGCTGATATCTCGAGCCCTCCATCACCATCAAGTACGGCATCAACCTGCTTGGCCAGTTCCGAAAGAAGCATTCCGGGGGTGGTCTCCTCTGTCCCGGGGGCGAATCGTGCCCCCTCTGAGCCGAGCAGACTACCAGACAACCGGGGCTTGCTCGTAGCTATCCTCCCCGGGGGCGGATATCCTCCAGTCGATCCATGCGACTCTCGCTCTACAACGCATTTCGTGGGCTGGCTCCACTGTTGGTCCTGCTTCTGGGGGTCGTTCAGCTGGGGACCGCCACAGCACTAGCCCAACAGGAGCAGCTTCTGGACCGGCCGGTGTCCGGGATCTCATTCTCGGGACTCGATCGTGTTCCGGAACAGAAGGTGCTCAACAACATCCGATCGAGAGTCGGTTCGCCGTACGAGCCCTCCACGTCGCGCGGGGACATCTCCAGACTGACTCGTCTGGGGGATTTCTCGAGCATCGATGTCGAGGCGACGCTGCTGGAAGATGGAACGGTTGCCCTGACGTACTACTTCAAGGAGCAGACGCTTCTTGCCCAGGTCCAGGTCGTCGGGAATCGGGTACTCAGCGACTCCGCGCTGCTGGGACCGACCGGGCTTCGAAGAGGATCGGCGAGAGATGATTTTCTCATCGAACGAGGTCTCAGGAGCATGCGGGAGGCCTATCGCAAGAAGGGGTACTACCTCACCACCGTCAGCATCGATCAACAGCAGCTGGATGAGAACGACGTCCTGATCTACGAGATCATCGAAGGTCCGCGAGTCAGGGTCAGGCACATCGAGTTCGTGGGCAACACGCACTTCCCCACGAAGGTCCTCCAGGCCGAGATCAACACCAGGACATGGTTCCCGTTTCTGATTCGAGGCGAGTTGGACAACGAGATGCTCGCCTCCGATGTGAAGTCGCTCGACAACTACTACAAGGACCGTGGCTACCTGGATATCCGAGTCGATCGCGCCATCGAGATCTCGCCGGATCAGAAGGAGGCCAAGGTCATCTTTCTCCTCGAGGAGGGCGGGCTGTTCCGGGTCGGCGACATACGATCCGGCTCCTTCAACGGAAACGAGCTCGAGGTCTTCGCCGCAGATCAGCTGGCAGCCCTGATCACGCTCAAGAAGGGCGACGTCTATCGCAACGATCGAGTCCAGAAATCGAGCGAGATCGTTCGAAACAGCTACGGAGCGATGGGCTATCTGGATACACAGGTGCAGTTCTTCCCGGTCCGTCGAGAAGCGGGGTCGCCTCTGGTGGATGTCCGCATCGAGATCCGCGAGGGCAACATCGCCAAGGTCGGCATGGTGAACATCCATGGCAACAGCCTCACCCGTGATCGGATCATCCGTCGTCCGATCTTCCTCGAGCCCGGTCGAAGATTCGACGCCAATGAGATCAGCGGTGCGAAGGAAAGAATCGAGCAGACGGGTTTGTTCAACGACGTCCGTTTGACGGTTCAGCAGGAATCCGATGACAATCCGGGTCACCGCGATGTTCTTGTCGAGGTCAAGGAGAAGAACACAGGGTCCCTGAACTTCGGTGTGGGCTTCGGTTCCGACTCTGGTGTCCTGGGCAGCATCTCCCTGAATCAGGACAACTTCGATATCTTCGATGTGCCCGAGACGTTCACCGAGCTGGTTCGTGGTCGGGCCTTCCGTGGTGCAGGACAGAAGTTCAATGTGACCTTCCAGCCAGGTAATGAAATCTTCGCCTACGACGTATCGCTGTCCAATCCCAACATCTTCGACACGCCCTACACCCTGGGCGGAACGGCCGGGTACTACCGTCGGATCTTCCGCGACTACACCGAGGAACGGCTCTATGCCGGAGCCCAGCTGAGTCGTCGACTGGGCGATGTCTGGGTCGTCGAAGGCCGATTGAACGTCGCCAACATTCAACTCGATGACATCGTCTTCGGTGCACCCATCCAGATCTACGAGGATCAGGGCCCCGATGACGCCGTGGATACCGGCTTCTCCCTCGTGAGGACCACGATCGATCGCATGGTTCGCCCCACATCGGGTAGCCGAATCGATTTCAACTTCGACAACTTCGGTCTCTATGCGGGGGATCTGACATTCAACCGTACCCGGATCGACTACACCGGATACTTCGCTCTGGATCGGGATTTCCTCGGACGGACCTCGACGCTCCGGCTCGATGCCTCCGCGGGCTACATCTTCGGCGGAAACGCACCCACCTACGAGCGTTTCTATCTCGGTGGCCGGACGCTGCGAGGATTCGAGTTCAGGACGGTCAGCCCCAAGGGCACCCCGAGTGTTCCCGGAGGCCCGCTGGACATCCCCATCGGCGGCGACTGGCTTCTGTTCCTCGGGGCGCAGTACCAGTTCCCGCTCGTGAGCAGTGTGATCGACGGGGTCGTCTTCTGTGATTCCGGCACGGTGACCGATACGGTGGGCTTCGACGAATACCGGCTCTCGGTCGGTTTGGGCATCCGTCTGTATCTGCCGCAGCTTGGACCGACCCCTCTTGCCTTCGACTTTGCCTTCCCCTTCATGAAGGCGGAGTATGATGAGACCCAGCTCTTCAGCTTCTCTGCTGAATTGCCGTTCTGATTCAATACCTGACCACTGGACCGGGAGATGCCATCTCATGTTCAATCGTGACAGAATCACCTTCTCAGTTTGCCTCGGGGCGATAGCCGTCGCCGTGGGCCTGACCATGAACGCCGGTGCCGCCAGGAACATGGCGCCGCCCTCATCCATGGCGATCGTGGACATCAATCGTGTTCGTGAGGGGCTGACCGAACGAGTGGATGCCCAGGCCGGTCTGATGGCGCTCGCACAGCGCATCGAGACGGAGAACACGGAACGTCTGGAAAAGATCGAGGAACTGCAGACGACCATGGAGGACACCGTCGATCCGGCGAAGATGGAGACGCTCCGTCAGGAGCTGGACATGACGCTCGTCCGAGCCGCTGCGTGGCGTGAATACATCAAGCAGCAGGTGGACATCGAGAAGTCGCTTCTTCTTCAGGATCTCTTCCAGAAGATCTCCGATGCCGTCGCCGAGCTCGCCGAGGTGGAAGGGATAAGCATCGTTCTCATCAGTGATGCCGGCCAGACCGTCCGGACGATCAAGGATGCGCAGATGCCTCGGGAAACGCAGGTCCGCCAGCAGATCAGCACGCGTCGTGTGCTCTACGCATCGCCCAGCATCGACATCACCGAACAGTTGATCATTCGAATGAACAATGCCTACGCAGCGGATCAGGGCACTCGCTGATCAAGGCTCATCGCATCGGCAAACGAACCATCCGCAACTGGAAGAAACCATGAAACAGATGAATTCAATAGGCAATATCACCATTACCGTCCTGGCTGCGGCGCTTCTCGTGTCGCTGCTCTTCAACGACCGGACCGATGCCAATCAGGCGACGCCGGCTCCCAAGTCGGCCGTCGCAGTGGTCAATCTCGAGAAGACCTTCAACGGTCTCGAGGAATGGGTTGCCGTGGAGGCCGATTTGCTGGCCATGGGATCGGAGCTCGAGGAGGAGGCCATTCGACGTCGAGAGGAAGTCGAGGGCATGCTCGCCGACACCGAGGACTATCCCGTCGGTTCCGACAAGTACAAGGAAGCCGAACGTCGCTACGAGATGGCGGCTCTCGAATTCCAGGCCTATGTGGCCCTGCATCAGGGGCGTCGAGTCGAGTTCAACGATACCCAGATCAAGTCGATCTACGACAAGATCAAGATGGCCGCCATGAACATGGCGAATGAACAGGGTCTCGATCTGATTCTGGTGGATGACTCCGTCGTTCCGATTCCGGAAGACTCCAAGGACATCCTTTCCCAGATCTCGAGTCGCCGCGTGCTCTTTGCCAGGGAACAGCTCGATGTCACGGAATCGTTGATCTCGAAGATGAATGCGGAATTCCGAGCCGGAGGCTCCTGAGCCATGCCGGAATCCTCCGGTGCGTCCATCCAGATCGGTTCAACGGTCGCCGATATCGCCGCCTTCCTTGGCCAGTCCTTCGATGGTTGTGGCGATCTTGTCATCAACGGTCTCAACTCGCTCGATGCCGCCGCTTCCGACGACCTGACCTTCATCCATGCGGAGAAGTGGTCGCGTGACTGGAAGGATGCCGGAGCTGGTGCCGCCTTGGTGACACGAGGCATCGAGGTCTCCGGACATGATCCATCCAGTCGTGCCCTGATCGTCGTCGACGATGCCGAGATCGCGATGCTCCACGTTCTGGAATCGTTCTCGAAGTCTGCTCAGAAACCTCGTGTGCCCGGTGTGCACCCGACTGCGATCGTGGACGAGTCCGCCGACATCGGTACGGATGTCCACATCGGGGCTCATGTGACGATCGGGGCCAATGCCGTCATCGGACAAGCGGCCACGTTGGAGGCAGGGGTTCGAATAGGTCCGGATGTCGTCGTTGGTGACGGGACAACGCTCCATGCCAATGTCGTCGTCGAGCACAACTGCAGCCTGGGAAGTGGTTGCCGGGTACATCCTGGTGTCGTGATTGGTGCCGATGGCTTCGGATATCGTCCGGATCCCGGTGGGGCCGGACTCATGAAGGTTCCGCATCTGGGAACCGTCATCATCGGTGATGACGTCGAGCTCGGAGCCGGGACCTGCATAGACAGGGCCAAGTTCGGAGCCACAAGGATCGGAAACAACACGAAGATCGATAATCTCGTCCAGGTGGCCCACAATGTCATCATCGGCCAGTCAACAGTCATCGCTGCTCAGGCGGGGATCGCTGGATCGGCCGAGATAGGCAATGGTGTGCAGATCGGAGCCCATGCGGGCATCGTCGAGCATCTGAAGGTGGGTGATGGGGCCAGAATCGGCGCCAAGGCCGGTGTGATCAAGAATGTCGCCGCTGGAGAGGTCGTAGCGGGCATTCCGGCACAACCTGCCAGGGAAACTTTGCGTCAGGTTGCGGCCCTTCGTAAACTACCTGATTATCTGGCCCGTCAGGGGCGTTTGAAGGGTTGACGTCCCCTTCTCAGTCGGACCTCTGTTGGCCGCGGCTTGACGTCGGAGTGCCAATGATCCAAGAGTCAGAGGACAATCAGCAAGTCGGGGTATCACCGGCACCCTATCAGCACACGGTGGCCAAGCCGACCTCGGTCACTGGTCGTGGCCTGTTGCATGGTCAGGAAGCTGAACTCGTCATCGAGCCGGCTCCGGTCGATCATGGCATCGTCTTCGAACGTGTCGATCTGGATCCACCGATTCGGATTCCAGCACTGATCGATCATGCCGTTGATCGGGAACGGCGGACAACACTCAAGCAGGGCTCCAACACGATCGAGACGGTGGAGCACTTCCTCTCGGCGTTGGCGGGCCTTGGAATCGACAATGCGTTGGTTCGTCTCAACGGCCCCGAAGTTCCGCTGGGTGATGGCAGCGCCGCGCCCTTCGTGGAAGCCATCCACCGTGTTGGTATTCAGCAGCAGGACGGATCCAGATTGGTCTATCGAGTCACCGAGCCGATCATCCTCGACGAGGGTGGTTCGATGCTGGCGGCGTTTCCCAGCCGTCACGATGATTTTCGTGTGATCTATGAACTGGACTACGGTTCGGCTGAAAGCCGGATCATCCGTCAATCCCAGGGATTCGTCCTTGATACGGACCAGTATCTGAACGAACTGTCGACAGCGAGGACCTACAGCCTGAAGGAAGAGGCCCAGGGACTCTGGGAGAAGGGTCTCTGTCGACATCTGACCCCCAAGGATGTGCTGGTCATCGGTGAAGATGGCCCGATCGAAAACAGCTATCGCTTCGACAACGAGCCTGCTCGCCACAAGATCCTCGATCTCATCGGAGATCTCTACCTGCTGGGCGGGCCCGTGCACGGGCGCTTCGTCGCCTCACGATCGGGTCACTCCCTGAATCGGAAGATGTGCGAACGGATTCGTGAACAATCCGAATCCCGCCGCCGGCAGGAGATGCTTCGCGACGGTCGAGTGATGGACATCAGAGCCATCCAGCAGATCATGCCCCATCGATACCCCATGCTGCTGGTCGATCGAGTGATCGAGGTGGAGGGCAATCGTCGGGCGATCGGTGTCAAGAACGTGACCATCAACGAACCCTTCTTCGGAGGTCACTATCCCAGTACGCCATTGATGCCGGGCGTCTTGATCGTCGAGGCCATGGCCCAGCTGGGTGGACTGCTGCTGAGCCAGAAGCTCGAGCATGCCGGCAAGGTCGCGGTTCTCCTGAGTCTGGACAAGGTGAAGTTGCGCCATCCGGTCACACCGGGCGATCAGCTGATTCTCGAGGCCGAGACGATTCGGGCCAGTTCAAGAACGGCATCCATTCACTGCAAGGCATTCGTTGGAAACCAGGTGGCGGCGGAAGCCAACATCCGGTTCATGATGGTTGACTCGGAGAAGCCCTGACGCATTCGCACGAACAGCGAATGAACATGAGAACAAGCATGACCAATATTCATGAAACGGCAATCATAGATCCAGCTGCCAGCATCAGTCCCGATGCGGTCGTCGGTCCCTATTGCGTGATCGGACCCGAGGTCGAGATCGGACCCGGTACACGTCTCATCAACCATGTCACTGTTCAGAGCCTCACTCGAATCGGCAGCGACAACACGGTGTATCCATTTGCGGTTCTCGGCGCCGATCCACAGGACAAGAAGTTCGAGGGCGAACGGACGGAATGCGTCATCGGTGACGGAAACGAGATCCGTGAACACGTCACCATCCATCGAGGCACGGGCAACGGGGGCAAGCTGACGACGCTCGGTGACGGGAATCTGATCATGGTCGGCTGCCATATCGCCCATGACTGCATCATCGGAAACGAGACCGTCATCGCCAACCAGGTGATGCTCGCCGGGCACGTCACGATCGAGGACAGGGTCGGCATCGGCGGTGGTGCAGGTGTCCATCATTACGTCACACTCGGTCAGTCCTCGTTCATCGGTGGGCTCGCGAGAGTCTCACGCGATGTACCGCCATTCATGATCGTCGAGGGTCACCCCGCTGAAGTTCGTGCCGTGAACGTGGTGGCCATGTCCAGACTGGGCTACGCCTCCGATCAGATCGACTCGATGAAGGATGTCTATCGCCGGCTGTTCCGGGACAATGGAAACATGTCCAGCGCGATAGAGCTGGTCAAGTCGGAGTACTCGGAGTTTTCAGCGATCATGTCGATCTGCCATTCCCTCGAGGAATCGGCAAAGGGAACCCACGGACGTGCCAGAGAGTCACGTCGCACCGACGACAAGTGGGTCAGTACCAGCCAGGGCTGAACGTTCGATCCCCGGCCATCGACCGACATCCCCTCGTTCAGTCCGCGTCGAGTCCGTCTGGATCGTCATTCGGGATCTCGACATCCTCGTCCTCCCGCTCGTCATCACTGAGATCGTCCCCATCCTCGTCATCCATGGCCTCGTCGAGAAAGCCATATTCCACTTGATCGTCATCCTCGATTGGCTGGATTCCCTCCAGACCAAGATCGCTTTCGATTGCTTCGTTCATGTCTTTGCTCATTTGGGGGATCTCATGGGGCATCAATGGCGGGAGGAAGCGTGATGGCGAGGACTTCCTCTTCGGTGGTCAGAAGCAGAGAGTCACGCATCGCACGCCCGGCGCGAATTCTACTGTCGAGCGGGAAGAGGTCAAGTATCTCGACGCCTTTTCCATCCGGTGCAATGACCTGCACCTGATAGAAGTTTCGAGCGGAGGAGCGTCCAGCGGTCGAATGGAGGCGGGGGTCGATCCGATCGAGCAGGACAATTCCATCCGAGAAGGCGACGGATTCGTCCAGACGATGGTTGAGCGCTCTCGTGCCGGCATTCGATCCTGTGACTCGCCCCTGAGAGTCCAGGATGAGGATCATCTTGTCGAATACAAGGCTCTGACTGTCACCATGTCTGCGGATCATGGGTATTCCAGTCCTCAGCGATCGCTCTGGAAGCGCCTCCAAATCGAGCTTTCGTCCCGTTCGCAGCGAGAAGGCGGTTCGGTCGTACTTCAGATTGGTGGTCTGGAGAACTCGGGAGGTCAACTCGATGCCGTCGAGCATGCGATTGATATGGAGCGAGCGATCCTGGGAAATCCAGCTGGGCCCCTCTCCGGGAGTTCGGTAGAGGGCTGCTCCAGTGGTGCCGCCGACGATCAGATCCCCGACATCGTTCGATTCCAGCCAGCTGGCGGCGCCGATCTGTGTGGGCAGATCTCTCCACAGCACTTCTCCGGTATCGGCATCGAACCAACCCAGAATCATGTCTCCTTCACGAGGTCCACGGTTCAACCAGGGATCCTTGATGTCGATCGAGCGATAGCCGATGACGGCCACACCATTCTGCCATGGTGCATGATCCTGAATGAAATGGTCGGGGAGCTGTGATGACCAGACCACGGCCGCGTCAGAATCGGGATCGACGGCGATCGCTCGACCATCCTGATGAATCAACACCAGTCGATCCTCAACTGGCTCCACGGCGATCCAGCTGGCGGTATTCAGCGGCGACTGATTGACATCGCCACCGACGGGCGGCATCTCATCCACGAAGGCGTCTTCTGGAAGATCCATGTCCCATTGCAGACCACCGTCGGTCAGTGAAAGGCAGATCAGCGTTCTCGGGCGTCCCAGTTCTGCGATCTGGAGGAGGATCAAACCATCATCCTGCCACACTATGGAGCACTCACGACCAGGGATGGGTCTCGTCCAGCGAGGCTCGAAGCCCGCTCCTTCATGCCATGTCACAGTGTCTTCAAACGATCTGAGAAATCCCGTTCTGGACAGACTTCGATCGGAAGAGGCGTCCAGAGCCGGTACGAGGATCCCTGGCCATCGAAGCGACTGCCCGCCGATCACCTCGCCCCGGGGGATGTCAGGCAGTTCGCTCTCGAGCAGTCTTTGTCTCCATTGGGATCGTGTCTGTCCATCCGGCAAGACGTCGTCGCCCTCGCGGGCAGTCGACCAAAGATCAAGGATCTGGAGCCCGACATGGGCTCTCGACCGACGAAGGGAGTCCTCCAGTGTCTCCAGAGTTCGAGTATCCAAAGCGGTCGATCTCTTGCCGGATCTCAGATCGAATGCCAGATCGGCCAATCTCCGTTTCCATGGACTGGATGCATCAATGTCCTGTCCAGTCGATGGCATCATGAGTTCTGGATACGTCTCTTCGATCATCGAGAGTCTGTTTCTGGCCCATTCGCCAGCGGGCGCCAGCACGCCATTCTCCTCATGGAGCTGATTGGAGATCAATGGATCGGATGAAAGCGCCTGCCACTGGACGATGGCCGCGGGCATGTCGTGATTCATCTGCCAGTCGGCCATGGCGATCTTCGCCGAAGCCTCCAGAGGTGTGTCGACAGTCAGGGAATCGAGTATCCGCTGAATTCTTGGCGCGTCGTTCCAATCGAATGCGGCTGTCTCGATTTGATCTCGAAGCTCATCGAAGAGAAGTCTCCGAATCGTCCGTGTTCGTCGGGTGTCGTCATCGGCTCCGATCACCTGTGTCAATCGAGCCGACCAATCCAGCAATGCGCGAGTGTCGCCCGATCTGGCGGAGAGTCGGGCGGTGCTGAGAACTGCCTCCAGATCCATGGGCCGTTCAGTCAGCCGTTCCGAGAGGGCTTCGGCCATGATGTCGGTGTCGGCATGCAGGGACATTCCACTGGGATCGGTCAGGAGCAGATGTCCGTTGCTGATCATGGGTAGGCTCGAGCCCTTCAGATCGATCGAATCGACGAGCTGTCCGGACAGTCCATCCACAAAGAGGAGCTCGTCACCGGTCGGTACCAGCAGTTGATCTCCTGCAACATGAACTCTCCCGGGCAATGGAGTGTTTCGCGAACCCGATCGTGGCCAGTTCGTCCAGATCGGTTCGGACAGATCCCCGGAATCGAAAGCCGTGATGGAACTGCCGATGACGAAGACGCGTTCACCATCGCTGAGGAGATAGGCCGGCGGGCTCCCGTCCAGTCGAGTATCGAGTGAGATCCGTTGAAGAATCCGGCCGGTCTCGCGGTCAAGACGCACCATGCTCCGGTAGTCGGGCGTGAGCGAGATCACCTGATCATCGAACACGATCGGTCTGTGCAGCTGATAGGGGCGAACCCGGCTGGTGGCCAGCGTGCTGCTGATGGGTGTCGCCATTCTCTGAAGCCATTTGATTCTTCCACTGGCGATATCGACACTGGCAATGGCTCCGATCGAGGTCGACACCAGCACGTCACTGCCATCGACGACCG
The DNA here is from genome assembly GCA_002364555.1 of Phycisphaerales bacterium UBA3158. Taxonomy (GTDB): domain Bacteria; phylum Planctomycetota; class Phycisphaerae; order Phycisphaerales; family SM1A02; genus UBA1668. The sequence continues at coordinate 14,140 of DEYM01000080.1, forward strand.
GCATCGTGAGTGGTCGAAGCCCATCCGACTGGCTGCTCGTCGAGGCGATGTAGGTCGTGAACACGAGTGTTCCATCGAGTCTGTCGAGCGCCAGCAGATAGACGCTCTTGAGCTTCTGTCGTCGTTCTCGTCGCATGAGTAGAAGGACACGGTCCTCATGAATGACCGCCGGTCCGGCTGGATAGAGATCGGTCGAATCGTCTATCCCGACGATTTCAGACAGATTGAACCGCCATCGCTCCATGCCTGTCTCGAAGTCGAGACAGACGACGTCGTCCGTCTCGGACACGCCGCTTTCCCGGCTGTATCCGGTCCAGGTGATCACATCGTCCTCATCCACGGCGACACAGGTGGGACCTATGGGATCGTCGATGCGTGCCGACCTGGCGCCCTCGTCGAGTATGGATGTCCTCCATATCTCCTGCCCGGTCAGAAGATCGACTTCGACGACGTCACCACCTTCGTTGAGGACGATTCGATTACCCACGATCGAAGGCATGACGGTGGTGAGTCGGCCTTCGGCCAGATCCTGATCGACCCGGTCCGAATCAAATTCATTCTGAATGGTGATCGTTGCCGGAACACGTTCGAATTCTCTGGTCCACAGTGCCGGCCAGGTCGTCTGCCCGAGTGACTCCAGGGATCGTTCGATGGCATCGCGGCCGCTTCGTATCGCCGGTGGAGATGCCACCCTGACGCGTTGTAGTGCATCAAGCCATGGTGACGCGGCCTCGCCGGCTTCTTGCAGTTCATCCACACAGTTGTCGCAGGCGGCGAACCGTCCGCTGGCATGAGCGGCCATGCCGCTCATCATCAACGCGGACCATCGATCTCGGTCGGTCAACTGTGGATGTGAGAACGCATCCTTCAGATAGCTCGTGGCGGTGGCCAGACGTCCCATCTCGAGATTCCACTGTGACAGGATGAGAATCGCCTCCAGGCCTGCGGTTGTTACCGATCGAGTCTCCACCAGACGGCGAAGCCTGCCTTCCTCGAGAAGACGATTCGCCTGTTTGGCTTCGGCGGCTTCATAGCGCTTCCACAGATCCGGGCTGGACGAGAGGAGTTCGATGGCGTCCTGACGCACGGATATGAAACGACCTGCCTGATCATCGTCGGGATGAAGCATCCGGCCGTGTTCATCGAGGATCTCCTGGATGAGCCGAATGGATTCGGAAGGGTTCTTGATCGCGTCACTACGGGCCTGACGGAGCATTCGGGCGGCTTCTGCCGAATCGTTCACGAATACCGGGTTGGGCGGGGGTGCCTGCGCAAGGCTGACTGCCGGGGCCAGAGTGGCCAGAAGGAGTCCGATCAGGATTCGACAGATGTGGTTCATGGTCATTTTCCGGCCCATTCGACACAGGATCATACGACGCTCGTGAGGCTCCTGTTCCGAGCCTGATACAGTGTGTCCATGAAAGCCCCGTTGCTTCTATCGATGTGCTTCCTTCTGGGAGGCTGCCTGACCCGTCCCCCCGTCATCGCCGTGGACAGTGTCGAAATCGTCGAACGCAATGAGACTGCGATGGCGCTGCATTACAACCTGGTCCTGACGAATCCCAACGACAAGCCGATCGAGCCCCTGGAATTCACCTACAGCGTCTCAGTCGCCGGTAGAGGGGTCTACTCGGGTCGACATGCCGCTGAGATGACGCTCGATGCCGGTGGCCAGAAGCGGCCACTGGCATTGCCCGCCGTGATTCCCTACGACCTCGCCGGATGGACGAATCAAACGGTTCCCGATTCGGCACGCTGGTCGCTGTCGGGCACGTTGGTCTATGTGGATGAGGGCGTCTTCGCCGAGACGCTGCTCGATCTCGGATACAGGCCTTCGACAAGCTTCGCCGCCTCCGGGGATCTGACGACCATCACCGTGCTTCCTGAGCCCGGGCCACCCGCACCACCGGATTCGTCTGCTCAATCGTCCCTGCCGGATGAATCCGCAGGCTCCTGAGAGTCCCTCCAATCGTTCATTCTTCTGCCAGAGCTCTTCCGAATGGATGGGATGTCCTGATGCGTTGTCGCTGCGCCGTCGATAGATGAGCCTGACGCCCCTCCGGCGATTCTCATTCCACCGATTGGATTTTCCTGATGCAGCTCAACGACATTCTTCGAATGGCAGATGATCGTGGTGCCAGTGATGTGCACCTGGTGCCTGATCATCCTCCGATGATCCGTGTCAACACGGTCATGGAGCCACTGATGGAGGGGGCGTTGTCCGCTCAACAGACCAAGGCCTTCCTTGACGGGATGGTCAACGATCGTCAGAAAAAGACATTTGAAGAAAACCTTGATCTGGATTTTTCACATGCCGTCGAAGGGCTGGGGCGTTATCGAATCAACGCACACGCTCAGCGAGGGGGCCATGCGTTGGCCATGCGTGTGATTCGAACCAAGGTTCCGGATCTTGTCGATCTCAATCTTCCAGAGGTCATACAGAAGCTCACATGGCTTCCCAGAGGTCTGGTTCTGGTGACGGGAGATACGGGCTCGGGGAAATCGACGACGCTGGCGGCCATGATCCAGGCGATGAACGCCCGGTATCGAAAGCACATCATGACGCTTGAAGATCCAATCGAATATGAATTGAAATCCCAGGAGTGCGTCATCGAGCAGCGGGAGCTCGGTGTTCACATGCCAAGCTTCGCCTCGGGACTCAAGCACGCGCTGCGACAGGATCCCGACATCATTCTGGTGGGTGAAATGCGTGATCTGGACACCACGGCACTGGCCATGTCCGCCGCCGAGACAGGACATCTGGTCCTCTCGACGCTGCATACCTGCAACGCGGGACAGACCGTCGAGCGAATCATCGACATGTATCCGGGTGGTCAGCAGAATCAGATTCGATCGATGCTGGGCAACACGCTTCAGGCGGTCGTCTCCCAGACGCTTTTCAGCCGGGTGGATCGGCCCGGGATGGTTCCGGCGGTGGAGGTGCTGCTCTGTACACCTGCGGTCCGCAACATCATCCGTGAGAACCGGACATTCGAAATACCCAATGTGATCGAGACCAGTCGGCGGGCCGGAATGGTCAGTCTGGATTCATCGATCGCGGAGCTCTACTTCAACGGGTTCATCAGTCGACAGGATGCCGTGGCGCAATCGGCCTATCCGGAGCAGATGGAGCGAAGTCTTGCTGCCTGAGTGCAGCGATTGAAACGAATTCACGATGCCGCAATATCGATATCAAGCCCGACTCAACACCGGCAGGCTCCAAGGGGGCGTGCTCAACGCCGATAGTGCCGCTGCGGCGGCGACGATGTTGAGAAGCCAGGGGCAGCACGTGCTCAAGCTGGTACCGCTCCAGGGGGCCGGGTCGGGTGATCTGGTGAAGAAGTTCACCAACGCCCTGAACTGGAGTTCGGGACCGACACCGAAGGAAGTGCTCGATTTCACATCCCAGTTGGCCGTGATGATCCGTGCCGGCATCAGCATTCGACAGGCGCTCGAGGGCATCGCGGACCAGACGGAGAACGCGAAGTTCAAGAAGATCCTGCAGGCCGTTCGGCAGGACGTCGAATCCGGCAAGCAGTTCTCCGAGGCGATCGCCAAGTATCCGCGTCTGTTCGATGCGTTGTACGTGAACATGGTCAAGGCATCCGAGATGTCGGGTTCCTTTGCGCACATGCTCGATCGGATCGCGACCTTCATGAAGCATCAGCTCGAGACCCGGAAGATGGTCATCGGTGCCAGCATCTATCCGGGTGTCATCGCGACCATCGCGACCTCCGTGACGATCTTCCTGATGACCTTCGTCCTGCCGCGTTTCGCAACGGTGTTCGAGGGAAAGGAGGCGGCGCTTCCATGGCCGACGAAGTTCCTCATGGCGACCTCCAACTGGATGGTCGCCAACTGGTGGCTGCTGGTCCTGGTCCCATTGATGGGCATCATCGGATTCATCTTCTTCATCCGAACCGAGGTGGGTCGATTCTGGTTCGACGGCATGAGACTCAAGGTCCCCCTGTTCAAGCCGATGTTCAGGGCGTTGTATGTCAGCCGGTCCCTGCAGACGATGGGGGAGCTGCTCAATGCGGGCGTTCCGGTACTCGACGCCATGACCGTCACTGGTGACATCACGGGCAATGTCCTGTATCGCGGACTGTGGCGAAAGGTGCATCTCTCCGTTCGTCAGGGGCAGAAGATCAACGTGGCGCTCTCTGGAACGAGTCTTCTGCCGCGATCGGTGGTCCAGATGATGGCAGCCGGGGAGGACTCGGGAAAACTCGGTGAGGTGCTCGAGGAGATAGCCGGCTTCTATGCATCGGCTCTTCGCGATGCCATCAAGACGATGACGAGCATGATCGAACCGATTCTGATCGTGCTCATGGGTTCGATCGTGGGCTTCATCGCCATGGCCATCATTCTTCCCATCTTCAAGATGAGCGCCATCGTCTCGGGTTGAATTCAAGGAGGCATCGACATGATCGGACGCCAACGACACATCGCAGGCCGCAGACGAAACGCACGTAGAGCTCCAGCGGGGTTCACGCTGATCGAGACGGCGCTTGCCATCGTCATCGTCGGTGTGGGTGTCCTGGCGATGATGGCCGGGCAACAGGCCTGGCACTATCAGAACGACTGGGCCCAGCAGGTCGGACTGGCGGCACGACTGGGCAACGAGATTCGTGAGATGACCCTGACGCTTCCCCGACACGACCCGGTCGCGGGATCATTCACCTGGGGTTCCGAACTCAACGAGGAGACTCTCGAGGACTTCGATGATCTGGACGACTTCGATGGGGAAGGGGACGGTGTGATCTTCTCGGGCATCGATGGAACGGGTCCGGTGAACAGTCTCCGCGAGACCATCGTCGGCCTCGAGCGATGGTCCCAGGAGATCAGGGTCTGGAACGTCGATCCCGGCAACGTCAATCTGGAGGTGTCCGAAGGAGATTCCGAGCTGATGATGGTCGAGGTCGTCGTCCGTTGGGACGATCCGAGGGTTGACGGGCTTCGGGAGATGACGCGGGTCAGGTGGATTGCGCCCGACTGAACAGCTCGCATCTTTCTCGAACTCGGGATTGTGGTTCGAGCGAATGTCGTGTTCATTCGATGATCAATGATGAAACGCCGGATCTCCATCAACATGCCAGACTATCAACAGCAATCTGTCCCTCACACGTTCAGCCGACGCGTATCGCGAAACCCCGCTCGCCGTGGTGTCGCATCGGTTCTGGCCATGATGTTTCTCATGATCTTCTCCTCGCTGGCGGCGGTGATGGCGATTCTCGCGCAGGGCAATGTCCAGACGGCGCATTCGTCCCTGCGCATCTCGAGGGCGTTGAGCGCGGCCGAGAGCGGGCTGGCATTCGCCGCCCGTCGACTGAAGCTCGAAAGCCGGCGTTTCATAGTCGATCAGGGGGTGATCGACTCCGAATTCGGTGAGCGGCTCTGGCTGGGTACATGGGTTGGTGGAGATGGCAGTATCGAAGTCGACGACCCGGATGGATACGTCGTCTCTGATCCATCCGGTCAGGGTCTCGTCCATGCGATTCATGATGCCCACCGGTATCTGGACGACTACGAACCGATCGACGATGAAGGGATCCTCCATTCGCTGATCCTCGACTCGGGCAACGGCATCATCTCGACCCCGCCCATTCGACTCGGAACGAATCAGGCCGATCCCTGGTTCCGGCTCAGATACGAACTGCTCTCCGATGGTTCCCAGATTCGGGTGACCAGTCAGGGCTACGATCGGGGGATCAGGCGGAATCTGCAGCTGGATTTCCTCATCGACAAGAAGATCGAGTTCGCCGTCCTGGCACCCAACCGGATCATGATCGGCAAGAACGTCCTTGTCGATGGTCCGATCGGTTCCTTGTACGGAACGATTCCGGGAGAACTCGAGCCGGGCAATGGTGACCCTCTCGTGCTTCGCAGCGACTACTACGATCTCGACGGCTCTCTTGACGATCAGCTCGATCAGTTCTACGCAGCGGTCGCGCTTCACGATGTCGATGGTGACAACCGGCTTCGTCCAGCGCATCCCACGGAATCCGACGGTGTCACGTTGCAGAGCTACTTCCAGGACCGTGACGGGGACGAGTATGTCGACGACTTCGATCTGTTTCTGGGGATATTCGATTCCAACAACGATGGTCAGGTGATCTATGACGAGACGCTCGCCGCCGCGACCGGGAACTCGGGTGCGATGGAGTTCGAGATCGATCCGCAGCTGGGGCCGCTCGTCGACGGCGCACTGCCGGATCGAAACAGCGACGGTCAGATCGATGGCGTGGACACGATGCTCGGCTGGCAGGATGGAGTGCTCGACAGACGTGATCGATACGCGAAGGCCAGGGGTGGTCTGAATTTCGCCATTGCCCGGGACGACTGGGATGTCGCCAACGGGGAGGGATATCAGAATCTCGTTCAGGGACCGGTCTCCACCGATCCGGATGTCTCTCCGGCCGCCTTCGAGGTGGGGGAGCCGGACATGATCGAACTCAATACGGACATGTTCTCCACGTCGCAGACGTGGTTCAGCGATCGAGTCGGTTCGAGTCAGCCATTCGGTGACGAAGGCTCTGGACAGGTCGCCAATGGAATTGCTTCCGGGGGGACCTACAGCCCCGCGGGCGGTGAGCCTGCCGAATCCGTTCCCTATGGTTCCCTCGGTGCCTACGACTATTATCAGCGGCCCGTATACGAGAACATCACATTCACCGACGTGAAGATACCCAGAGGAACCAACGCCCTCTTCCGAGACTGCACGTTCATCGGGGTCACCTGGGTGGAGACGGAGTCCGACTGCACGGATCCCAACTGGAACTACTCCGGCTCCGTGGAGCCCGATGGTGGTGGCGGTTTCACCGAACGATTTCCCGATCTCGTCTCCGTCCTTGGCAACGAGACGGTGACCGACACACGGGCCTATTCGAACAACATCCGGTTCGACGGCTGCACGTTCCTCGGATCGCTCGCCGGCGATCGTCCGGGCGAATACACCCATTGGCGCAACAAGATCCAGATGACCGGCAACACCCGTTGCTTCATCGATCCATACGATCCCGATCTCATTCGCGAGGGCGATGCGGCGACACTCCAGTCCTCCCTGCTTGGCATAAGCGAATCGGATCGCGACGAGCTTGCCAGAAGCTCGATACTCATGCCCGGTTGGTCCGTCGATGTGGGCAACTTCGAGAATGATTCGGCGACCAAGATCAAGCTCAGTGGCACGATCGTCGCGGGACTCATCGATATCCGCGGTACGGCCGACGTCCATGGGACGGTATTGATGACCTATCGTCCACAGGCTGGGGCCGGCCCGCTGTTCTACGGCGGCACGCCCGATGCATTCAACACGACGCTGGGCTACTTCGGCAGCGAGGAAGGTGATGGAGAAGGTGTCGATCCGGATTCACCGGACTTCGCGGGATTCGGGGAGATCACCCTGCGATACGACCCCGATGGTCGGTTGCCGGACGGCATTCCCTGGCCGATACGCATGTCGCCTCTGCCGGGGACCTATGTCGAGGGAGGTTCGCTTTGAAGCAGACCGTGTTGCAACGAAGAGCATTCAGCGTACCCGAGCTCCTGATCGCGCTCCTGATATCCGCCATGCTGCTTCTGGCGACCATGATGGCGCTCAGCGCATCCTTCCATGCGTTCCAGACGACCACGCGGACGGTCTCGACCTCCGTTTCCGGTCGCATCATCATCGAGCGGCTCCAGTCGATGGTGAGGTCGGGTGTCGACTTCGGCCCGCTGCCGGCGAGTCCACTGGACTCGGTCGTGTCGTCGAACAGCATCGACATCAACATGGGAGATAATCACTGGATCTCGCTGCGTTGGGATGAACCCACCAATGCCCTGATGTGGGAGGACGGACCCGATTCGTGGCCGCTGCTCGAGGGTGTCACGCAGCTGCCTCCGGGATCGAGTTCGGCCGTGGCTCCTTTCACACTCGAGTTCAAGGATGGCCGCTGGCTCAACAGGGCATTCATCGATCTCGTCGTGGAGCACGACCAGGCGCAGGACCTCCAGATGGAGGATGGCGACATGGCGCCTCTGCGACTGATCGGATCGGCGATGCCGCGTCTGGCTGCATGGGAATGAGAAACACCGCCTGAAACGGTCCGGTCGGCTATCTTGCCGGCATGTATTCCATACGCATCGAACGAATATTCTCAGCCGCCCATGCCATGATCATCAATGGCAAGCCGGAAACCCTGCATGGCCATGACTGGCGGGTCCGGGTGACACTCGAATCCTCGCAACTGGATTCGGAAGGCATGGTCTGCGACTTCCATGATCTCGAATCCTCGCTGGACCTGGTTCTGTCGCCATTCATCAATGCCAATCTCAACGAGACGCCGCCGTTCGATTCCCTGAATCCAACAGCGGAGAACATCGCCGGACACATCGCCAGCAGGCTGCATCCGGATCTGCCTGCTGGCGTCGAGTCGATCACGGTCGCCGTCACCGAAGCACCCGGTTGCGAGGCCCGTTGTCGACTTGACGGAGCCTGATAGGATTCCCAGACCATGACCGCACCAGATCCCAACCAGGCCCCTTTGATGCTCTCCGTGTCCGGAGCCAGAGGTATCGTGGGTGCGTCGATGACAGCCGACGTCGCTCGGCGATTGGCGGCCATATGGGGATCGCATCTCGCGGCGACCGCGAATGGCACGCCCCGCGTGGTGCTCGGTCGTGACAGTCGACCCTCGGGTTCGATGCTCGCGGAGGCGGCGGCCCAGGGGCTCGCTGGTGCTGGTTGTGAAGTCGTTCGACTCGGTATCGTGACGACACCCACCGCCGGTGTGATGATCGGCGCCATGCGGGCAGCCGGTGGCATCATGATCACGGCATCACACAATCCAACGCCCTGGAACGGATTGAAGCTGCTGGACGGCAACGGGACCGCGCCGCCTGCCGATACGGCCTCGAGCATCATCGAACGATACAGATCAGACGAGGCGATTCCGACCAGTGATGCCCTTCCGACGATCTCCACGGAGACCAGAGGGCACGACACCCATGTCGCCAAGGTTCTCGGGCAGATCGATCCGGTTCCGATTCAGGCATGTGGCTTCAAGGTCGTTCTCGATTCGGTCAATGGGGCGGGAGGGCCTGCGGGCTCGCAGCTTCTGAATCTTCTGGGTTGTGATCTGCATCATGTGAATGCCGAGACGAATGGCCACTTCGCCCATCCTCCGGAGCCCAAGGAGGAGAATCTCCGCGACCTCTGCGAGGTGGTGAAGACCACCGGATCCGTCGTGGGATTCGCCCAGGATCCGGATGCGGATCGATTGGCGATCGTCGACGATCTGGGTCGCTACATCGGCGAGGAATACACCCT
>DEYM01000142.1:0-712 GCA_002364555.1 Phycisphaerales bacterium UBA3158
TCGAAATACGCTCGATCAGCTCTGCGGGCATGAGAGGTGATTCCCCATCGACGTCGAGCATGTGGTCCGCCGCTGGTCGATGGCCCTCGCTTGCTGCGCTCGTGGCCATGGCGGACAGACCCGCCGCCACCGTCTGGGAATCGGAACAGAATATCTCCGACATCGTCCAGCAATCGTTGCTGGCGCTGATGGGTGTCATCAACACGTTGCATCCACTGTAATACCAGATGCCGGAACCATAGTCCCACCAGGACATCACATAGTCACCAGGTGACGAGGCCTTTCGAATGGCATCCATCGCCAGAATGGCATCGCTGTTGAACACCGGCGCGACCTTGAACGAGATGGCATGCACGTAGTTGACGGCGATGAATGGTGATGAAAGCAGCATGCCGCAGGCGATCGTTCCAAACCGTCTCGCCTTGGGATCGAGATTGGATATCAGTCTGAAGATGGCCTGCATGACGATGAAGAGCAGATAGATGAGGGCCGGGGCCGCGATGACACCTCCCCATGTGGTGAAACGAAGGCCGGCATCAAAGGCGAAGATTCCAATGGCCGCCAGAGGCAGACCGACGAGAAACGCCGGATATCTCAGACACAGCAGGATGAATCCGATGAATGCCAGAATGGTACCTGTGGTGGAGCCCGTGATTCGCTGTGCAAGAATCGACCACTGCTCGCCCTGGGATTCCTTGATCGTGAACTTGTG
>DEYM01000142.1:1134-2874 GCA_002364555.1 Phycisphaerales bacterium UBA3158
TGGAGCAGATTCGAATAGGTCTGCACCTGACCAATGAAGTACCCCCAGGGAAGATTGATCATGAGCCAGACAAACACGATCGAGGCTGTGATTGACAGGTTCTTCAGATTGAATCTGGAATTGGAGACGAGAAAAAACGATATGACGATGAGAATCAGGCCCGTCACCCATAACCATGGCGATCTGTTGATACTCACTCCATGCGACCATGAGGAGATGGATGCCGCCAGGGCGACCGGGATCATGAGTCTTAGACAGATCTCATAGTCGGATCTGATGAGCATTCTCATCAGCTGAATACCCAGATAGCAGCCAGCGATCGCGGAACCGATCACGAGACCCTTGGCATAGAAGAAGGGATATATGAAGAGGACGATGGATCCAAGACACGCGTGCAACAGACTTTTCTTCTGATACGCGGCGATCAGATAGTAGACAAGCAGCATCGCGACCCAGAATGAGAACAGATCCGTATCGAAGTAGCCGGCCATCGATCGTTCGTAGTAGTTGAAGGCGACTCCACCCAGTAGAGCAGCGGTGAATCCCCAAAGGGAGCTTCCGAACACTCTGCCCAGAAGAACAAGCGGTACCACCATGAGACTGCCCAGGAATACCGGTGCCCACAGCACGAGCTGTGCGACGTCCAGCGATGTGGTCTTCAGGACGGCCCATGAAATGACATGCAGCGCACCCTGTGAATTGAACAGTGGATACATGTTGGGGTTGTCGTCATGGACTTCCGACACATGCTGTTCGATCATCGCTCCATGAGTGAAGGCGTCATGGGTCGTCGGTTGGACGACACCCTCCCACTTGAACTGGTCGATCACATCCGCCCACTCGATGTAGGTGTACCGGACATAGGAACAGGCTGCCCAGGCGATGATGATCAGCAGAAAGGTCAGCCATGGACTGTTGAAGCAGTCTCTTGGAATGCTCAGCCACGAACGCCATCCGGTTTCTTCGCCATTGAGACTCGGTTGGACGTGACTGATGTCCGGTTCCTGAGCCATGTTGGAAGACATTCAGGCTGATCCCACTGTGGCATGGGATCGGACATAACTGACGATCGTCTCGACCACATGCTGTTGCTGATCGGAATTCAGTTCCGGATAGACGGGGATCGCGATGGTCTCCTTGGCCGCCTGTTCCGTTTCCGGAAGCGGTCCCGTCTCGGACTTCAATTCTTTGAAGCACTCCTGACAGTGGAGTGGAACGGGATAGTAGACATCATGGCCGATTCGGTTCTCCACGAGATGGGCTCGGAGATTGTCCCTGATCGATTCCGGCACGCGTATCACGTACTGGTTGTAGATGTGATACGAAGGGGACTCCGGCGTTGATGGTCGCAACAACGGGATGTCGGTGCCATTGAAGTTCATTCCCGACCGACCGGCACCTGCCGCATCGAACATTTTATCGTAGCTGGCGGCATTGGATCGACGACCTTCGCTCCAGCTGTCGAGATGTCGAAGCTTCACATGCAGTATCGCGGCCTGCAAGGCATCGAGCCTCGAGTTGAGGCCGACTTCGTCGTGATAGTACTTGGGCTCCATGCCATGATTTCGCAGCCGTCGCATCCGATCGGCGACATCGGAGTGATTCGTCGTGATCATGCCGCCGTCACCGAAGCCACCGAGGTTCTTGGAGGGGAAGAAGCTGAAGCAGCCGAACATGGATCTCGAGCCGACACGGGCGCCGGTGGCATCCCGGCAACCGATGCCCTGGGCAGCATCCTCG
>DEYM01000164.1:0-14036 GCA_002364555.1 Phycisphaerales bacterium UBA3158
TTACCTCACCAACAACCTGATAGGACATTCCCCGCTCTCTTGGCGCCCGAAGGCTTTGGTCCGGAGACATTATCGAGTATTACTCCCAGTTTCCCGGGGCTATCCTCGACCTAGAGGTACGTAGGAATGTATTCCTAGCCCTTTCGCCACTTCATATACCCCCGAAGGGGTTTTCATCGTTCGACTTGCATGTTTTAGCCATGCCGCCAGCGTTCAATCTGAGCCAGTATCAAACTCTTCAATTGAAAAATGAACGCCACCCCGAGGGGCAGCGAAATCTTCTTACGAAGACAAGAACTGGCGCCCTGGAAACGGAATCATCCATAAATGGAATCAACGGAGACCAGGGCGGTCATTTCATCGACACGAGGCCGATGTCAGTTGGACGGCTAAGTCCCAACTGATAAGTTTTCGAACATCACTACCTCGCCAACCGGGAAGGCTGGCGAGTTGTCTTAAATTGACATTTGCATCACAAGGATGTTCGAGGATGATCAGCTGTGAACCTGATCACCCACGGTTTTTCACCTTACAGACATACGTGTGTGAACACCTATGCTGCAAAGTCACATCCTCGCGGCTTGTCATCCAACTGTTCACTTTTCAAGGAGCTCGGTCTGTTCGGCCCAGTCTCTGACGAGTTGTCATCAACCATGCCGAACAATGCCACACGACCGACGATTCGCCGGGCGATATGGCAAGTCGGTGATTGTACCTTCAACGCATAGGTTGTCAACCTCCTGAAACACTCCATCTGGAGTTTCTCCATCTTATCTTTCAGATGTGCTCCAAATTTCGGTTCGTGGACACTGCCAGAACAGCCGCATGGACCGAAACAGGTTCAAGCTGCCTTAGAGCCCCACCAGCGACCATCATCGATCGGCCTGTGGTCAGTACATCATCCACCAGCAGGACCGATTTACCCTTAAAACAAGGCAAACGACGAGCAAACCCACCAAAGCCACGACGACGAATCCAAATGTCACCGTGGCTGGCCCTTTCACGATTAGTCCGAGAAAGACCCGCCTGAGGCAAACCAGGGCCCTTTTTTAGCGGCTGGATCACCTTGATGCCAAGACGTCTGGCCAAGGAATGGGCGATCAAACTGGCATGGTCAACCCTCCTGTCGATCTTTCGCCAGAAGGGCATGGGCATCGCAACAGCTATCCAATGCTCCGAATCAAAGCCTTTCTGAAATTGCTTTTCAGCCGCCAGAGCCAAATGCATGCCCAGAACGTCCGCAAGCTCACCTCTGGCCTGATATTTCAAGGCTCGAATGCCCTCTGCCAGCAGCCCCTCAAATGGCCCCAGTGTGATGACGCCATCCAGAATGCCGGGTGCACCTCGACAGGACCCACAACCCGACGTGGTGGCTTCTCCTGCCCCGACAGGCTGACCACATCGCACACAACGTTCCCAGCCTGCCTCCAGAGAGCGGATATGCGACATATCCGTGACTGAAGGACGAGCCAGCCCGATCAGACCCTCGATGATTCTGTCCAGACTCCCCTTTCCATGGCGATTCGCGTTCACTTGATTTGAATTCATCCACCTATGTTCAACGAGACTGAACCGTGCCTGCTTCAGAAGGCCTTATTGGCCTTTGATTCCAATTGGATACGCAATGCCCATGTGCATGATGATGGCTGATCGAGCTGCATGCGAAACTCGGTTGCCAACGTTATGTTGGCTCGTGATGTCTCAGCTCGGCGACAAGAACGACAAGCTGGAAGCCTGGCAATACCTGATTCATGAGAAGGGTCGATCTCTCATGACCGCATCACGTGGATGCAGCCCCGGGGATGTCACTGGAATCAGCAAGCTCAGAAAACAGTGGACCGCCAATCAGGTGTCCGCCGCACTCGAACTGCAGGAAGCCCGCAGACGAGCGGTCGACAAGTTCGAACATCCCGATCAACTGATCGCTGATCGAGTGGGTGTCGAGCAGTCGACCGGGACGCATATCGCTCGTTACAAGGCACGCCGTTTTCATGATTCAGGCATTCGACGGATCAGCGATCTGTGCTGTGGAATCGGTGGTGATTCCATGCAATTCGCCGCGATCATGGAGACAACCGCCATCGACATGGATCCCGTCAAGGCCTGGATGACAGGCGAAAATGCGCATTGCCGAACCGTGTGCGCAGATGTCATGGACCTCTCCATCGAGAGTGATGCCATTCACATCGATCCCGCAAGACGTGATCCAGGCAGTGGCCAGCGAACCCACGAACCGGCACGGTGGTCACCTGACGAGGTGGCGATTCGATCACTTCTTGAGAAGTATCCGAACGCCTCCGTGAAGATGGGGCCAGGTATCGATACGAGAAACTTCTCTCTGGAATCCGCCGGAAGCGAACTCGAATTCATCAGCATGAATGGCCAACTGAAACAAGCCGTCCTCTGGACCGGCAAGCTCGCACGAGGGTCCCGACGAGCAACTCTATGTTCCAACGAGGACATCCTGACTCTTCATTCGGACATGCCCGAGCCTGCCCCTGTCAAAGAGCCATGCTGGGTCGATTCATGGCTTCACGTGCCGGATCCATCCGTCGAAAGAGCGCGACTACTTGGACTACTCTGCCGGGAATGGCATCTTGCAGAACCCTGCGAGGGCCTTGGACTGCTTGTAGGCGACGACATGGCCAGCTCCCCCTGGTTGACGCCCTATCAGGTCGTCGATCAGGTTCCGTGGAGAATCGATCGGATCAAGGACTGGCTCAGACATCATGATGCCGGACAGGTTGAAATCAGAACTCGCGGCAAAGCGGTCGATGACGTCGACAGACTTCGTTCGGAGTTCAGTGGTGATGGAAACCGCCCCTGGACAGTCTTCGGATTGAGGCTTGGTCATTCCAAAGTCGCGGTCATGACACACCCCAGAAGCCAGGCGCATCCACAGCCATGATCAGGCTGCTGCCGCTGATGATTCCAAACCCACCAATGCCAGTTGCATGACGGCCTCCCGACCGATCTCACGAGGATTCCCGACTACCCGAGCGAGCTCTCCCGGCTCCATCTGAAGATCACCAGCACATTCAGTCAGAAGCGATGCCGCCAGGCCATCCAGAGAGCGACGGGCATCCATATGCCCGGTGCCAAACCCCAGTCGGTGAGCCAATCGTCTGCGATGGGCCTCTGAGCAGGCCTCAAGCCAACCAAGAACGATGTTTCCTGCAACCATAAATGGCCCTCCTGGCCTTGTGAGCGTCATTCGAGTTCCAGAGAAGCCGAATGTGGCTCTCTGAGGCGGTCTCACGGGCTTCCTACCCGGGAAGATCGCTCTTCTGCCGGACAATGCCCCTGCGAACCCCCTCTTTTCAGTGACTCAGCGGGATTCTCGAATAAATGAGGATAAATCCAGAGTAACCGAAAAGAACCCTACGACCGACGGTTGTCTCCTTTGTTACCCGGTCCGGAATTCAACTCCGGCCAGATCCTCGAAAGGATGAAACGTGCCTCAAGCAACATCAACCGGACAGATACTCGACCTCTTCGAGAAGCACTACGAGGATCTTTATTGTCATCTTCGACGGTTTACGACCCCACGAGAAACAGAACAGCTCTGTCGCGAAACATTCAATGAACTGGTCTCCGATGATTCCATCGAGACGGCCCTACCCACTCGCGAACACCTCTTCGAGGTCTCGGAAAAACTTCTTCGCGAACGATATAGACCGTTGAGACGTATCGCGGAGGCTATCAGGCGTCTGAACAGCCAGAAAGAATGGAACCCAAGAAAGGAACAGAAACAAGGGAGCGGTCGGGCACCGGTTGCCACCCGACTCCTTCGAAAGATGGAACGTGAAATGAAACAACTACCGAGCGATCTTCGTCAGGCATTGATACTGCTAATTGGTCAGCAGTTGCCCGCTGAAGAAGCGTCCATGCGCATGGGAGTCTCGGAAGAACTTATAGACAAGTGGGCTACACACGGCCTGCGCCGATTGACACAACGGATGTACAGCCATGGGAACTAAAATCGAAAACAATATGATTGATCCACAAATACAACACGAAGCAGCGTGTAGCAAGATTCGCGTACGCGAGCATCTTCTACGCACGATCGAAGAAAGCAACTGCGAACTTGATCTGACCATCGAATCCGAATGGTCCGAGATGTCGCACTCAGGAGAATTCGAAGCGATTCTTGCCTGAATACACATGTCTCCCCCCCGATGTCCCCGGTTCACGCCAACCAGGGAATCAAGCAAAAGCCCCCCGTAGCCTCGTGGCTGCGGGGGGCGATTCATTCGATCGGGGATGGTTCAACTACCTATTCGGAAGCCATTCGACGCAGGACCGTGTGAAGGATCCCGCCGTTCTTGAGATACTGTATCTCCACAGGCGTGTCGGCACGAACCATCACCTTGAAACGCTTCTGCCCATCATCTCCATGGGCAATCACCTCGATCTCCTGCCTTGGCTCAAGGGAGTCGTCCACCGAGATGGAGAACGACTCGCTTCCATTGAGCCCGATCGAGTCAGCTGATTCCCCCGAAGAATATTCCAGGGGAAGCACGCCCATTCCGATCAGATTCGATCTGTGGATTCGCTCATAGGATTCGGCGATGACTGCTCGGACACCCAGCAGATAGGTCCCTTTCGCGGCCCAGTCCCGCGACGAACCCATGCCGTAGTCCTTGCCCGCCAGAACGACGAGCGGGGTTCCATCCCTCTGATAGCTGCAACTGGCTTCGTAGATCGACTTGACCTGTCCATCCGTGAAGTCCATGGTCCATCCACCCTCCGTACCCGGTGCAAGCTGATTGCGCACTCGGACATTGCCAAAGGTGCCGCGAACCATGATGAGGTCGTTGCCACGACGTGAGCCGAAGCTGTTGAACATCTCCGGTGAGACGCCATGCTCCTGCAACCACAGCCCCGCTGGCGAATCCGTTCCGATCGCTCCCGCCGGTGATATGTGATCCGTGGTGACCGAATCCCCGAGCTTGCAGAGCACACGAGCCGATTCGATGCTGTGGATCCCCGGCGGTTCAACACCCATGTCCTGGAAGAACGGCGGATTGTGGATGTAGGTACTGTCATCGGACCATTCGAACAGTGCGCCACCGCTTGTCGGAATCGCCTGCCATTCGGAGGATCCCTTGAATACGTCGGCGTACTGCTCTGTGAATTCCTTTCGGGTGACAGAGGAGGACACGATGGAGTCGACTTCGGCCTGCGTCGGCCAGATGTCGGACAGGTAGACCGGCTCTCCGGACTGGTTCTCCCCGATTGCCTCGACTTCGAAATCGATGTCTATCCTGCCAGCCAGCGCATAGGCCACGACCAGCGGTGGCGAGGCCAGATAGTTGGCACGAACATCGGGACTGATACGGCCTTCGAAGTTGCGGTTGCCACTCAGAACGGCCGCGGCCACGAGATCATTCTCGTTGATGCCCTCATGAATCGGATCGGGCAGTGGCCCCGAGTTGCCGATGCAGGTCGTGCATCCGTAACCGACGAGATAGAACCCGGCCGCCTCCAGATCCGGCATCAGCTCCGCCCTGTTGAGATATTCCGTCACGACTGTCGAACCGGGTGCCAACGAGGTCTTCACCCATGGCTTCCTCGTGAGCCCAAGTGCACTGGCCTTGCGAGCGACCAACCCGGCCGCCACCATCACATCGGGGTTACTGGTGTTGGTGCATGAGGTGATCGCCGCGATGACCACGCTTCCATCGTGAAGCTCGAAGGTCTCACCTTCAGATGTGACCGTCGCAGGCTGCGCGAGAACCGCCGTTCCGCCTTCACCGGAATCCCGACCGAGGGTTCCAGTCAGATCCCGGTCCCATGTGGACTTCATGTCCTTGAGATCGATTCGATCCTGAGGTCGCTTGGGGCCGGCCATCGCAGGGGATACATCTCCAAGATCCAGTTCGACGACGGCGGTGTATTTCACATCCCTGTTTGGATCATGCCACAGCCCCTGGACTCGGCAGTACTGCTCGACCGTCTCGACCAGCGCCTCATCACGTCCTGTGAGCCTCATGTATTCGATTGTCCGTTCATCGACCGGGAAGTATCCCATCGTCGCACCGTATTCGGGCGCCATGTTCGCGATGGTCGCCCGGTTGGCCAGTGGCATGGTTTCCAGGCCGGGGCCGAAGAACTCCACGAATTTGCCTACGACACCATGTTCACGAAGCATCTCAGTGACTCTCAGAACAAGATCCGTGGCGGTGCAACCCTCTGCCAGGGTGCCTTTCATCTTGAATCCGACCACCTCCGGAAGAAGCATGAAGATCGGCTGACCGAGCATGCAGGCCTCTGCCTCGATGCCGCCAACGCCCCATCCGAGGACGCCCAGACCGTTGATCATC
This sequence comes from Phycisphaerales bacterium UBA3158, assembly GCA_002364555.1. Lineage (GTDB taxonomy): Bacteria > Planctomycetota > Phycisphaerae > Phycisphaerales > SM1A02 > UBA1668. The sequence continues at coordinate 6,327 of DEYM01000164.1, forward strand.
GTGGTATGGGAATCGGTACCCACCAGACTATCGGGATACAGCCATGTGCCATCATCCCAGCAGACCTTGGCGAGGTACTCCAGATTGACCTGATGGACGATACCCGTCGCCGGCGGTACCACCCGGAAATTCTCGAAGGCCGACTGCCCCCACTTCAGGAAGGTATAGCGTTCGTTGTTTCTGGCGAATTCCTTCTCGGCGTTGATGGTCAATGCCACACCGGAATTGAAAGCGTCCACCTGTACGGAGTGATCGATCACGAGATCACATGGAACCAGTGGATTGACCTTGGCGGCATTGGATTCATCACCGGTCATATCGACGATTGCCGATCGCATGGCAGCCAGATCGACCATGGCGGGAACACCGGTGAAATCCTGAAGGACAACCCGGCTTGGATTGAACGGAATCTCATTGGCCTCGACACGGGTGGCGTCATAGGCCCCCAGCGTCTTGATGGCTTCCGGAGTCACTACGGAACCATCACAGGTTCTCAGGCAGGACTCGAGCAGAATTCTGATGCTGTAGGGCATCGAAGACAGTCCTGGAGCCATCTCATCCAGAGCATCCAGAGAGGCGATCTGGCGCTTACCCAGAGGGGTATCCAGCTCACGAAAGGCACCGAACACGTCATTTGCAGACGTCGACATCATCGAACTCCTCATCAATTGCTTTAAAAAGGCATTCTACCGGAGAGTGAGCGATTCAGGGGGATCAATCATCACTGCCCCCATTCACTGCGATCCAGCATCCTCATCTGGGCCTTGGGGCCTCTTACGACATGATTGGCAGGCACTGACTGGGTCAAGAACACGCCACCGTTGACCGTGGTCCCCTGCCCGATGTGCGTATCCGCTCCGAGAATCGTCGCCCCCGCATAGACCGTCACATGATCCTCGAGAGTCGGATGACGCTTGACACCTCGTCGCAGACGCCCAGCCTCATCCACGGGAAAGCTCTTGGCGCCCAACGTCACCCCCTGATAGATCTTGCAATTGGACCCGATGTGGGTCGTCTCGCCGATGACGACACCTGTGCCATGATCGACGAAGAAGGACTCACCGATCGTGGCTCCGGGATGGATGTCTATACCCGTCTTGGAATGGGCGTGCTCATGCAGCATTCTGGGTATCAGCGGCACACCCAATCCATGCAGGGCATGGGCAAGGCGGTGAACCGTGATGGCGTAGATACCCGGATAGCAAATCACCGCTTCATCCGTATGGGTCGCAGCCGGATCACCGTCGTAGGCAGCCTGCACATCCAGACTCAATAGTCGGCGTATCTCGGGCAACTGATCGATGAAGTCTCGAATGATTCGATCTGCCTCCTCGTGAGATCGGCTGACCTCACCTCCATGACTTGTGGCATCGGCATATCGAATCGCCCCAGCCACCTGGGCCCGTAGATCATTGACGACTTCAAGCAGGAGAGTAGACACATGTGATCTCAACTCGTCCTCGGAGAGCTCGCGTGGGCCATGGAATCCGGGAAAGAGAATCTCCTGCAGACGCTCCAGGATCCAGAGGACCGTCCCTTCATCGGGGAGAAAAGGCATGAAGAGATGCCGTAGTCGCTCATCCTCCATGATCGAACCGGTCAGTTCATGGCTCACACGATCCAGATGCGATTGCAGCTCGAGCGCATCGGAGTTCTTGTTGTTTTCATCGCTACTGCTCATTCGATGTCACTTCTGCTCATTGGACTTGTGGACAGGATACCTGCCCGGATCAGGAGTCGGGAACCATGGGAATGGGATTTGGAATGGAATCGATCACGCCGACCTCCTTGAGACGACTCGCCATCTCGGCCATATTGTCGTCGAGATAGTCGATCAGCTTGTCATCCGATTTTTCTCGCCAGCCATAGGCTCGAAGTTCGTTGCGAATGTTGGCGGGATCCTCCCCCTTGACCAGCAGTCTATAGAAAGTCACGGCCACGCCTGTTCGATAGGCCCCGGCTGCGCAATGAACCAGAACCTGTTGCCCCGAATCCGACACGTCCTTGATCTTCTTCACGGCCGTGACATAGTGATCGAGACTACCAGTCCCGTCCCCGACGAGTTCAAGCTGGACCATCTCGATACCGAGTCGGTCGGCAACCGCTCGCTCGGATACATGATCCGGATGATCGGATTCGTGCGGACGAAGACAGACGATCACATCGACACCGTTCTCCCTCAGCGTCTCCTCGACGAGATCACGATGCAATTGACCACTTCTGTAGATGGATCCCGGCACCACTTCACCCCACCTCTTCGGGAAGAATCGATGACGGTTCTCGGCCCACCACCAGATGGAGCAGCCGATCAGGGCGGCGGTGATCACGATGATGATGCCGGGCTTTGGATCAAATGGCTTGCTGGTCATGCGGGCAAGGTAACAGGGATTCAGCACGAACCCCAGAAGATGATGAGGTACAGAACGTCCACGGCATCGACTGTTCCCGAGGAATCCAGATCACCGATGCAGGCGTCCGAACAGCCCCATTCAAACGAAATCAATGCCAACAGATCGTCCACATCCACCTTCCCGTCGAGATCGATGTCGCCTGGACACAATGAACACTCGTCAGGAAGCCCATCTCCATCGAGATCCGGACTGCTGCCCAGAATCACATCCGTGACGTCCCATTGTCCATTTTCGTTGCAGTCGGTCTTGATGGCATCCCAGGCCACGGAGAACGATTCCAGATCGTCCAGATCAATCTCCCCATCGGCATCATGATCATGGATGGAACATGACTCGTCGGGAGTGACCTTCAGTCCGAAGCAGTCCGCAAAGCCATCAAGCTCCGAGATCAGATCGAACCGGTCCACAAGTCCATTCCTATCGACATCGAATGGCCGACGCCCCAGAGAGGCGAGAAACGTCAGAAGATCCTGCTGACGATCGGGTGCGAGGGAATTGAAGGACTGGACCGATTCCAACGCCTGTGAACCCTTGGAGCCATGCGCCGAGATGGCACAGGACAGACGTTCCTCGATGTCCAGCTGTGCACATCTACCGTCGTGCCAGGATGCCGGCTGGGACGAAAGACCCCAGAGTGGTGTCGTCTTCATCCACCATTCCTCGGCCTGTCCCTCCTGAATGCCATCGCCCGCGGCTCCCATGTCGTGGAGCAGGAAATCGGAATATGGCTGTATGGATTTCCCACGCAAGGCCTCTTCCAGTTCCCTGGATTCCGAAGTCGTGAAGTGCGGTGTATGACAGGTCGTACATCCGATCTCCGCCATGATCAGTTCCCCCCGCATTCCGGAAATGGGAGCACGAGGCGGTGGAGCCATGAATCTCTGGAAATCAGAAATGGAATACAGATAGTCGAATCCCTCCACGTCGACACCGGTTTCAGGATCAGCCACTTCATCGCATTGCGCCAGCTGTTCAAGATCACCATTCGGGGGAGGCTCGTTGGGAACCAGCCAGGTCGTCACACCCATTTCATCCGATGCGGCCTTGGCCGAAAAGGCGAGGATGGTCGCCTCCTGCGCCTTCCATCCGAATCTTCCGATGCGAGGCTTGGCCCCTGCTGGATCCTCGATCGATTCGACCCAGTGCACGATACCTCTGAGATCCGGAGGCTGCAGTGCCTGTATCTCGAGAATATCGTCGGTCCTGATGGACTCGATCAGACCGTAGCCACCTGAACCGAGGGTTATGCGCAAGGACGAGTGGTTGACATCGGCCGGTATTTCCTCGGCGCACTCCTGATCATCGACGACGAGAACATGCTGCCAGAGCGTGTCCCCAAGAGGATCAAGAGGTTGAAACTCACCGGATGAATCCATGAATCCAAATCGAGTGACTCGCTGAATACCCCAGCCACCGAATGGATGCCCATGACACAGGGCGCAGGATTCGTTGTTGACGGTCGGCCCGAGTCCGCTCGCCACATCGAACTGGCGACCGTATTGAACCCGCCCGAATTCATATTGATCAAGCTGGCTCGAATCCAGAGTACCCAGAGGCTCGGGAAAACGAAGTGGAGACGCCCCATCGCCCGGTGAAGACGCCAGTGCAACGACCAGCAAAAGTGACAGCGACGAAGACATGATCTAAAAGTAGACAACCAATTGGGCTCAAGAGGTAACTAATGTCCAGCGATGGACAAAAAAAGATCAAATGGGGCCCAAAGCCTGATGAAGCACGTCGTATGCCCAAAGAACATCACCCAGGCACGAAGGCCTGGGTGATCAAAGCGGACAGGGTGGGATTCGAACCCACGATGACCCGAAGGCCATACTGGTTTTCGAGACCAGCGCGTTCAACCGCTCCGCCACCTGTCCGGGGTGATTGGTTTGGCGAAGCATTGTAACGACAGATCGAGGCGACAAGGAAGCACGCCGATCGCTTGTTCAAATCCCGGGTCGACCTGCTCAAGAGGAGCCGCAGGGACCCCAGTAATTGATCAGCAGCAACAGATCTGGACAGTCGACGGCACCATTGCCGTTGACATCCGCCTTGCATCCGGCATCAGCGGGACATGGGCCGAATACATCAAGCAGGAGGAGAATGTCATTGATATCGGTCACACCGTCGTTGTTGATATCGGTAGGGCATTCAGGATCGTCGCAAGTCTCGCCAAACTCGTTGGATCCCAGATCGTTCCAGAAGCCGTGGATATTGCGAAGTGCCCCATCCGGATCACGATTGTCGCAGAAAACACTGCCGAAAACGCTCGTCGGACCATTCTCGGATCCAAGACCACCGCCTTCGATACTGAGGTTTGATTCGAACCGACATGATTCGACACTACTCGTGCCAGCGTTGTTGTAGTACCCACCACCGTTGTAGTAGGAGCTGTTGGATAGGAATTCGGATGTCCTGATCGTCGTGGAACAATCGATTGTCATCAAACCTCCTCCAGCGGAGTCCGCCGTGTTGGATTCGAATAGGCAACCGGAGACCGTGACCGCACCACCCTGAGCCGCACATACTCCACCACCGTGTGAGAAGGCGTGATTGTTCCGGAAGTGACAGTCCTCTAGGAAGGCATCTGAATACTCCATGAAGATTCCCCCACCCTCCTCGAGTGAGATGTTGTTCTGAATGATGCAACGTCGAATAGCCGCATTTCCTGAACCGATCATGATGCCACCACCATCGTCATAGGCCAGATTGCCCTCTATGACACAGTCTTCGATGCTGGGACTACTGAACCAGCAATAGATCCCACCGCCATTTATCGCCGAGCCGCCGGTGAGTGTCAGCCCAATGATCCTGGTTTCGCGTCCCTCGTTCTGATTGCAGGTGATGACCGGACGCGATAGCCCGGTGGCATCGATCGTGGGATGATCCGTGGAGACGCATCCGAACCCACTTCGGATCGTGATCGCCTTACCCATCAGATCGATCGCCTCGTAGTAGGTGCCGGGAGCCAATTCGATCGTATCGCCATTCATCGCCAATTCGATGGCGTCCTGAATCGATTCCTCCGGGGTGACCTCGATCACCTGAACTCCATCAAGCAGCAGGCTGCAGGGACCAGGGTATTCAGGACACGGATCGATGTCGTCACAGAGACCATCTCCGTCGGTATCCGTGGCATCGTGAACGCAGGGATCACAACCATCGGGATATCCGTTTCCATTCGAATCCTCACATGAATCGGAGAAGCAGTTGTCGCCATCACCCTCCCAAGGACCCTTTATGTGATCTATCTGATCATTGGATCCGGTGTTCCCGCAGAAGATGCTGTTCGAAACGAATGTGGTTGAATTTGGCTGACTGTAGAGGGCCCCGCCATGCATCCCGACGGCGTTTGACTGGAAGGTGGAATCCGATACGGAAAGACTGCTTTGCCTCGTATGGATGGCGCCTCCCAAACGCACAGCGACATTACCCACGAAGTCGCAATCATCGAGAACTATGGAACTGCCGCGAATGAACATCGCGCCGCCCTTGTACCCGGCATCATTCTCGTGGTAATCACATTCTTGAAATGAAGCTGTTGACATCCGTGTATAGATCGCACCACCGAACATATCAGCGGAGTTGCTACTGAATACACAGTTTTTGACGATGGCCGATGAGGCATACAGGTGAAATGCACCACCATTGGCCTCCCAGGGCGAGCAGTTTCCGTCGCCATTCACATCACTGACGACACCTGTGCAGTTCCTGATCGTGAAACCCTCGATGATCACGGCATCCTTGGTCTTTACAGTGCAGAGAATGCCTCGGCTGACATGCTGGCCGTCGATTATGGTCGCCTGTGGGCCTTGGCAACTGCGAATGGTGATCGCCTTGTCGCTCAGAGTGACCACATGGTTACCGGATGATCCCTCGATACTGTAGATACCGGGATAGACCAGGATCTCATCGCCGGATTCAGCCTGATCGACCGCCTCCTGAATAGACGGATAATCGGCCTCGTTGACGGGGCCGACCGTGATGGTCTTCGCCATGCAACAACTCGAACCAACCAGCACAACCAGAATCGAACATAGATCGCAGAATTTCATCTCTAACTCCCGTCAGTGACTGGAGTGTAATCAAACAGCAGCCATATTCAACAGACCCTTGGTAACAAAGGACTTACATCAGCTTGCCCAGTTTGCCTGACTTGACAATCTGAACATCTCATGGGTCGCAGCCACATTCAAGGGGTGTTCGAGCGATGGTGTCTAATCAATTTAATCCGGCATTAATCCGAAGATGCCTTGGACCAGTCAGAAATGAGTCGTCTATATCGACTTCAAAGCAGCTCTTCGCGGCATCAGCATTACGGACAGACCCCCCACTTGGCGATGACCTCAAGCATGTCGAGCAGACTGACATCCCGACTCAAGTCAACATCACCTGGACATGGCATGCCCACCATGTCGCAATCTCCCCAGTTGTCCACCACCTGCAGCAGATCAGGAATACCAGTCATGCCATCTCTATTGAGATCGCTGCGACAGGGCGCATCGCAATCCCAGACGTTGCAGTTGCCTGATCCGTAGATGACGTTGCCCGTCGTTGGGCCACCCTCATTTCCACAGAAGCGGGTTCCCTCTATGTCGACTGTTCCCGAATCGGTACCGATGCCCCCACCTCCATAGGCGGAATTGGAGGCGAACCGGCTATCGGTGACAATGGCGCTTCCAAAGTGCACGTAAAGACCACCGCCGCTTATATGTGCCCCATTGCTGGTGCAGTTGACATTCCTGAGCAATCCATCGTCATCGTAGAGACCGATTCCACCACCTGCTGTGTAGGAGGTATTCAGATAGAAGGTGCAATCGACCATGTCCGTCTCGGCACCGAAGGTGGCAGCGTAGCCTCCACCAAAGGCATCCGCTGAATTGCTTTCGAACCAGCAACCGTCCAGAGTTGGAGCGCCTCCGCCATACGCATGCAAACCACCGCCACTGGCACCCAGCGCGTGATTGTTTCTGAAGAAACAGTCGATGAATGAGGGGCTACCGTCATTGCAGAAGACTGCACCACCATCGTTGGCGGCCCAGTTTCCTTCGAAGAGAACATCTTCAATCGTGGGTGACGACAGTTGAATGGACATCGCACCACCATCTGTTGAGAATCCGCCAGCAATCGCGAGATCACGAATCTCAGTGCTGGAAGCCAGATCGCCTTCGATGGTGATCACTGTCTGCATGAGACCCTGACCACTGATGATGGTCTGGTCCATACCGGCACCGGAGATGACCAGCGACTTGCCACTGATCGTGATGGTCTCGGTGTAGATGCCGTCTGAAACGATGATCGT
>DEYM01000164.1:14385-17637 GCA_002364555.1 Phycisphaerales bacterium UBA3158
GGCCGCATCGATGGCTTCCTGGATCGTCAAGAAGTCACCAGGAACCGTGTACGTGTCACCATTGCTGCACGGAACACAGTTGCCCGAGACACAACATTCTCCGAATCCACACTCTGCATCCGTCAGACACTCGATCTCACAGGAATCGAGCACGTCATTGCCATCGAGATCAAGCGTTGAATCCGCATCGATCTGGCAGGAGTCAAGACCGCCATCGCCATCGCAGTCCAGTGTGCCGTCGTATGCGATCTGACACTCATCGTACTCTCCATCGCCATCGCAGTCGGTCGATAGAAGTCGATAGAAGTACACATCCGCCGGATCATCGGCGGAGGCACTGCCGGTATCAGCCACCACGAGATAGTTACCCGCTACCGAGGCGTCGTAGCCGTAGCCCGAACTTATTCCTGACATGATTGTCAGATTTTCATTCAGACTCCAGCCATCATCGCTGCTGACGTAGAGATACGTACTGCCCCTGCTGGATCCATCTCCTCTGTTGTTGAATCCCACGGATATGTACTCGCCATCAATGGAGACACTCTGACCGAAGAATTCTCCGGGCCAAGGCTCAGTATCCACCAGTTTTTGCTGCTGGTTCCACTGACCGTTACCGTCCCTGGAGAAGATATACGCACTTCCACGAGCGTAATCATCCATGCGTGCTCCCACCACCGCATGGTCGCCGTCAATGGCGACGCTATCACCGAAGAAGGCCGTCGAATCGATGTCATCTGCGACAAGCTTGGCCTGCTGACTCCAGCTGCCGTTGTGGTTATTCTCGAAGATGAAGGCACTGCCGGAATTGTCAGCGGAGCCTTCTGCAAGATAGGCTCCCACCAAAGCATGATCGCCATCCAGCGAGACGCTGTAGCCAAAGAGGTCTCCTGCATCAGGTTCGTTAGACATCAGCACGTCCTGCAGGCTCCAATCACCATCACTGTCCATTGCAAAGATATACGCAGCGCCGGCCCCCGAACCGTTTGCGGCGTCGTTATAGGCTCCAACCAGGACATAGCCGCCATCGATCGAGACGCTCCAGCCGAACTTGTCACTATCGTGGGAATCCGACCACAAGGTGTCTTGAAGAGTCCAGCTCTCGTCTGGGTTCCTGGCGAAGATGTACACGCGGCTCAGATCGTCATTATCGAATTGGGGCGAGCCGACCACGGCATAGTCACCATCAATCGAGACGCTGTGACCGTAACCTACGGCGGCCTGTCCAATGCCGAGAGTCAACATCTGCTGCTGTATCCAATCGCCATTGTCTCCTCTGGCGAAGATGTACGCACTACCGGGAACCTCGGGGCCCTGATCGACCTCGACGACCGAACCAACCACTGCATAGTCGCCATCCACAGCGACACTGAGATGAACATCCTCACCAGTCAGAATCTGATACATGGCTTCCTCGATACCCACAAGGAAGTCTGAGTCACAGTCATCGGAGATGCCGTCGTTGTCTTCATCGGTATCGGCATTGTCGCCAATGCCGTCACCATCGCTGTCGGCCCACTCGGTGTCATCCAGCGGGAACTCGTCCTCGCCATCGTGATATCCGTCGCCGTCAGTGTCGTCATCCAGTGGATCGGTACCGTCCAAATTCTCCTGCTCATCAGTGACGCCGTCACCATCATCATCATCGTCACAAAGATTTATGATGCCATCATCGTCAGGATCCTCATCAAGCGACGGATCTGCCAAGATCTGACAGGAGTCCAGACCACCATCGCCATCGCAGTCAAGCGTGGCTGGGTCATTCGCAATCTCGCAAGTGTCCGAAATCAGATTGCCGTCACAATCGGGGATGTAGAGCTGATAGGCATAGGCTCCACCGGAATTGCAACCAGGTCGCCCGCCACCTCTTGTGGAGCAATCGGCCATAGGTGCACCGACCAGCAGAGTGCCTCCCGAGATGGAGACACTATCCCCGTACTGATCTCTCCAACCAAATTCTCCGGTCAATCGCTCTCTCTCGATCCAGGAAGCAACGCCTGCTCTCTCAAAGATGCAGACCAAGCCTTCCCCGGTGACACCTTGCCCCCATTCCGGAGCTCCGACTGCAATCACGTCACCGGAAACGGCGACACTTCCGGCGAATTCATCGGCAAGACCCAGATCAACGGCGGTCAGTTTTCCATCACTTCGCCAGGAGCCGTTCTGATTGTCGGCAAAGACGTACGCTGCCCCGTCAGAAAGGTTGGTGCCCATATGTCCAATGACAATGATGCCATGATCAACGGCAACCTGAAGATCCTCCCATTCGGTCTGTGACCCGCTCCCATCATCAGGCACAAGCTTGTCTTCCTTGATCCACACGCCATCCATATTCCTGAAGGCGTATGCGAACTCCGGAGTGTCGGAATCAAGAGCAACCACCAGAGTATCCGCAGTACATGCGAGACTTATTCCAAAGTATTCGTCGATAACCTGTGGGTCGTCTGCCACCAGAACCTGAGTTTGAATCCATGTGTCGTCAGGCTGACGGGAAAATACATAGACCGCCCCTTGCTGTTCCATGTCCAGATTCTTGTTCGTTGCGGCCACGAAAGCGTGATCCTGCCCCATGGCGACCGACCAGCCAAAGTAATCGTCTGGCTGAGGATCATTCATTTCGAGAATGGCCTCTTCCGCCCAATTACCATGACCGTCATGCTTGAACACATGGGCCTTACCCGTATCACCATCATCATTATGATGCGAAGCAACCAGGGCATAATCACCCTTTATTGAGACGGCGAAGCCAAACTCTTCAAATTTCTGACCATCGACAGAAGTGAGCTTGGCCTGCTGGCTCCAACTGCCATTGTGGTTGTTCATGAAGATGTAGGCAGCACCAGCTTCGGGCCCATTGTCCCCGTCGCCGTAGGCACCCACCACCGCATAGTCGCCATCAACAGAGATGGATTCACCGTAATAGCTGCCACCGTCAAGATTGTCCGGCAAGACGGACACCAGAGTCTCCATGACGGTCGAGATCAAAGGATCACAGTCATCCGTGATGCCGTCGTTGTTGAAATCGGCATCAGCGTTGTCACCGATACCGTCGTCGTCGGCATCCGACCATTCAGTTGGATCAAGTGGCGCCCAGTCGTCCACATCTGCAACGCCGTCACCATCATCATCATCGTCACACAGATTGATGATGCCATCATCGTCAGGATCCTCATTAAGCGACGGATCTGCCAAGATCTGACAGGAGTCCAGGCCACCATCGCCATCGCAGTCAAGCGTTGAATCCGTATCGATCTG
>DEYM01000164.1:17975-21298 GCA_002364555.1 Phycisphaerales bacterium UBA3158
CAGGAGTCCAGACCGCCATCGCCATCGCAGTCGAGCAACGAGTCCGACGCGAGTTCGCAATAATCCGAAATCAGGTTATTGTTGCAATCGGGCATGGACAACTGATAGACATATGCGGCACCACTGTTGCATCCCCCAGGACGCCCTGACCGATCAGGACATTCTTCCCCACTCGCTCCAACAATCGCTTGCTGCTCATTCAAGGCCACGCTGTATCCGAAATAGTCGTCTTCAGTGACATGGGATCCGATGAACTTCTCCCTCTCATACCACGAACCGGCCGTCGTTCGCTCGAACAGGTACGCCGCACCAGCATAGAATTGATCAATCTCCTCAAAATGCTTGTAGTAGGCCCCGACAAGAATTCTGGTACCGGAAATCGCGACGGCCTTGCCAAAGTAGTCATACGACACGGTATCTGTGCCGCGGACTTCCCCGTCCATCTGCCAATTGCCGTTGTCATTCCGGAAGACGTAGGCCGTATTGTCACTGCGGAAGTCAATATCTACCCCCAGCACCGCATAGTCACCGTCGATGGCGACACTGTTGCACCGAGACTCAGCAGGGAGGTTACTGCCCACCGTCAATTTAGCCTCGGTGATCCAGTTACCACTACCCACATGTTTGAAGATGTATGCGACTTCCGGGTTTGTCGAATATCCATACTCGCCCATCGAAACCACCAGCCGTTCGTTCGAATAGGCGATGCTCTTTCCGAATCGGTCGCCATGGTCTGGGATCTCCGATGTGAAAATTAAGTTATCCTGGACCCAGGTCCCATCGCCCTGTTTCGCAAACCTGTACACGGCACCGATGCCGGTGAGTCTGTTACCAAGGTGATTGCGCCCCGGCGAACCGACGAAGATGTAATCCTCTCCCATTGCAACCGCATAGCCGAACTCGAAGTCCGCTGCGGGATCAAGAGGCTCCAGCCTCTGTTGTTCGATCCAGTTGCCTTGACCGTCATTCATGAAGACATAGGCACTGCCTGATCTCGGACCATTGCGATCATCAGAAGGCGCCCCTACCACGGCGTAGTCGCCCATGATCGAGACACTTGCTCCAAATTCAGACGACATGGAGCCATCACTGGTCGCGAGTGTCCCCTGTTGAACCCAGCTTCCGTTGTAGTTGCTGCTGAAGATGTAGACCTCGCCATTAGCACCCGCCGATGGCGCACCGACCAATGTCAATTCATCATGCAGCGAAACGCTGTACCCGAATTTCGAACGGTCCTCGAAGCTGCCTGGGACAATGCCGACCTCGGTTCCAAAGACCGTTCCTGTTTCCAGGTCGCAATCGTTCGACCAACCATCACCGTCGACATCCGGATCCGCATTGTCGCCGATGCCGTCATGATCGGTATCGATCGTCTCCCAGTAATCAAGTGGAAAATCATCATAGATGTCATCTACGCCATCACCATCATCATCGAGATCACATTCATTGATCAACCCGTCCAAGTCCGGATCCTGGGACGGATCGTCGGCAATCTCGCACACATCGAGAACTTGATCCAAATCGCAATCCCGAATCGCATCAGCCAGGTACTCGCATTCGTCAATCAAATTGTTGCCATCACAATCCAGGGCCGGGTCGTGGGCAATGTCGCACGAGTCGAGCACTCCGTTGTTGTTACAGTCGCCCACACCATTGAACCAGACCTCATCTGACGACCCATAGCCATAACTGTTGACCCATGCGTCAATCTGGTTGTCGCCATTGAAGTCGGCAAACCCAACCTGCTTCGTGAATGCATAATCACGAACAAATGCAGCACCAGGACTGTACTGGCCAACGCCGTCATTGATCCACAAATGACCTGCACCAGGGGCCCCACTACTCTTGGTGATCCATGCATCCAGATCACCGTCTCCGTCGGCATCGAACAGGGTGGTGTCCGCGGATGTATGGTCAATTCCGTTATCACCGAGCAACTGCCCCGTGTCGGTGAACGTCGCATTTCCATCGTTTCGCCAGACGGCATGCTCACCACGATATCTTCCGAACAGGACATCTACATCGTTATCAGAATCGATATCGCCGATGGCAATATCCCTGATCCGAAAGACGTCCAATGCCACCATCGCTAGGAATTGCCCCGCGCCCTGATTGATCCAGACAATAGCACCATTCCATTCCGTACCTTCCATGATGTCCAGATCACCGTCGTTATCGAGATCGTGAAGCTCGACGGAATACGTCTGGTAGGTATCGAGAGAGTGACTGCTCCCAGTGAACTCAGCAGAATGAAGTCCGTCAGCCAGACCGCTGTTGTAGCCGCCTCCGTTGAGCCAGATCACATTTGACGTTTCATGTATTCCAACCACCGCATCGAGATCGCCATCACCATCGACATCACCCAGCGCTATGTCGGACGCCCATTCGTGAAGAAGCTTGCCCCCTGCTTGATTGAAGTTACCCGCGCCATCGCCAAGCAACACCCTGCTGCCCCGGTCTTCAATCGGAAGTTCCACATACACCCATGCATCCAGGAATCCGTCATTATTAAAGTCACCAAGGTCCAGCATTGTCACGTACTCATCCGTCGCTCCGTTGAATCCAGGACCTGAAGCCGTGAAGTAGCCCGCACCATCATTCTCCCAAACCTGGCTCAACCCACCACACACCAGGGCGTCGACATCACCATCATTATCCAAATCTCCAAGGGCCAACCCCCGGTCGGATCCATAACTCCCCTCCAGCCATTGAACACTGCGGGCAAATGTTCCGAAGACGTCCGGCTGAGTCGGATCACACAAATCGTCAATCCCGTCACCGTCATCATCGGTGTCGGTGTTGTCACCGATGCCGTCACCATCGCTGTCGGCCCATTCGGTGTTGTCCAGCGGGAAGGCATCGACGTCGTCATTGAAGCCGTCGTTGTCGTCATCCAGATCGCAGTCGTCGACTTCACCATCACTATCGGTGTCGGTCAAGGCGACCCGGTAGAAGTACGAGCTGCCCGAATAACTACCGTTGCCTGTGTCTGCATTGGCCCCCACCAGCATATGGTCGCCATCGATCGAGACGCTGTAGCCGAAGCCCCTCCAATCCACGCCATCATCTGGGAGGAGCTTGTCCTGCTGGCTCCAGGAACCGTTGTGATTGTTCACGAAGATGTAGGCACTGCCTGAACTGCCGCCGGAGGAGGCTCCCACCACCACATGGTCGCCATCGATCGAGACTCTTTCGCCGAAGTAGTCATCCACCGCACCATCGTTGGCGGTGAGCTTGTCCTGCTGGCTCCAGGAGCCGTTGGGGTTGTTCACGAAGATGTAGGCACTGCCTGATTGGCTGGTGTTGCCGTCGTTTTGATAGGC
>DEYM01000116.1 GCA_002364555.1 Phycisphaerales bacterium UBA3158
CTTCAACAAGTCCAACGCCTCGCTGTTGGATTCCTATATTTCAGACAACAGCGGCCTGCTTGCAGGTGGGGGTATCTTCGCATGGTCCGACAACCCCTCCCATGAGGTGACTGTCAGCGGTTGCGACATCATCAGCAACTACTGCTTGGGTGATTCGAGTGGAGACGAATCGGTCGGCGGTGGTGTGTTCTGCAATTCCGTCCTGCCCGGGCTTGTGGACTGCATCGTCTCGGGCAATCAGTCAGACGTGGCGGGTGGAATCATGTGTGATGAATTCGCCGACTTCAGTCTGGTCAACTGTCTGCTCGAGGCCAACGTCAATGAAAGTTCGAGCAGGCATGTCTCGATTCTCTGTCATGGATCGCTTTCTCTTGAAGGAGCCGTCTTCAAGGGCAATGAATCGTTGCTGTCGGGCGCCTGTGACCTCGATGCCGGTTTCAGGACCAGAGTCGTTCTCAGTGGCGAGAACGATCTTGGGGATCTGGTCGAGGGTTTTCAGACGACTCTGGTGTTCCAGGCCGGCTCGATCTGCGAGTTTGGCGATGCCTTGACGGCCGCCCAGTCGAAGTTCATCAACTACCAATTCGACATCGATCAGACGGGATCCGATGTCATGCTCGATCTGTATGGTCAGCTGGATGCCGATGGGTGTCTGAGTATCGTCAACAGCAGTGGGACACTCCAATCCGCGGAAGTGGCGGACCAGTTCGCCTTGATTCGTGCGGATTTCCAGGGCGAATCGTTCCCGAGTGTCGTCTTCCCGGTGATGCCCGATGGCCTCGGGCTGCGTCTGATCGATCAGTTGGACATGGCTGGTCGGGCAACGACCGATCTGGGTGTCGAGGTGATAGAGATCGACACGCCTGAATTCAACACGCCCTTCACCGATCTTCTGGACAGCCCGCCGCTCGATCTGGTCTCGCTCGATGTGGATGGTGACGGCGACGATGAATTGGCCGCCTTGTTCGATGGATCACCAGGGTCAGTCAGCGTCTACGACATAACGGAGGATGCGGCACCGTCGCTCGTGACCGGTTTCAGCATCTTCGTAGGTGATGGACCGCTCAGTCTCGATTCGGCGGATATCGATGGTGATGGCGACGACGATCTCATCGTCACCAATGCCGCGGACTCAACGATCAGTATCCTCTTGAGCGATCCCGGGGTCGGGTTCAGCAGTGCGACAGTGCCGGTCACCGCAGGGTCGCCGACCTGTGCGGCCATCATCGACTGGGACGGTTCGTCCGATCTCGATGCCGTGATCGGCATCGATGCACCGGCCGGCAGCTCCGATGAATTCCAGATCGTCCGTGATGTCGCCGCTGCACCGATCACCGGTCCGAGCTTCTCGATCTCCCCGGTCGATGGACAGGAGGATCCGCCTTCATGCGTGACTGGGGGGCCGGCCACGGGTGGTTGGGGATTCGCCGGCGGTACGGAGGCTGGTCAGATCGTCCATGCCGATTCCTCCAGTGGTTCGCTGGATCAGATTTTGTCACCAGGCAGCAACCGAATCACCGCCATCAGGGCAAGGGATCTGGACAAGGCTGGTGGGGATACCCTGATCGACATCGTGGCCTCATCTGATGAGCGTGAGTGTCTCTATCTGTTCCAGGGGCTCACCAGCAGCTTTGGCCCGCCGATCCAGGTCGATGTTCTTGTTCCGATCGTGGATTTCATCATCCTCGATCCTGATGATGATGACGATCTCGATTTCATTCTCGCTTCTCCCGACTCCGGTTCCGAGCCGTTGCTGCTTCTTCGCAACGACGAACCGAGTCTTCCCTTCAGGGCGCTTGCCGGCCGAAGCTGGTCGAAGCAGAGTGTTCAGACGAACAACTCGCCAAGAAGCATGGCATCCGGAACACTCGATCCCAAGGATGAAGAGGACGATTGGGTCGTCGGTAGCGCGGCTGTGGCAGCGCTTCGTGGCGGCATGGTCGGTGAGATCGAGCAGACGTTGTTCGGGCCTGCTGTCTGTCCCGAGGACATCGATGGCAACAGCGCCGTAGACATCGATGATCTTCTTCTCCTGCTTGGCAACTTCGGTCAGTCCGGCGACGGCGACATCGATGGGAATGGTGTCGTGTCGATCGACGATCTGCTTCTGCTCCTGAGCAGCTTCGGCACGAAGTGCTGACCATCCAGTTTTCGATTGATCTGCTCTTAAATGAAACGACCCCCTTCATGTGAAGGGGGTCGTGTTCTTGGCCATCTGCTCAGGTTCGGATCAAGGGCAGAATCCGAAGGATGACATCAGGATCATGACGTCTGCTGGTCCGACTCGGCCATCGCCGTTGAGGTCTCCGGCACAGGTCTCTGGTCCCCAGCTGACATCGAGGCGCCATGGTCCGTTGCCGGAGGTGCCTGCCATCAGGTTGTGATGGCCTGCCGACACGCTGATGTTGGATTCGACCAGTTCGGCAGGGAGGCTCAGCGAGCTGCAGTTGGTGTCACCGAGATAGGAGACCTTGATGTCACCGGTGCCGCCTGGCTGATGGAGATCCGTCCACAGCGTGCTGGCTTCGTTGTTGCCGACGAACTGATAGCCGAGTCGATCGTCATCCATGCCCCATTCGACATTGGCGAACTCGGCGCGGATCTCATCCCAGAGTGGGTTGTTGGCCATTGA
>DEYM01000021.1 GCA_002364555.1 Phycisphaerales bacterium UBA3158
CTGAGTGCTACCCAAGGTGCTGCGAGAGCTACTCTTGGACACATTCCAATATCGAAATTGATATCGAGTTCAGGGATCTGGACGACTGTCTGCTCACCACCCACACTGATTCCCTGAACTCTCCAGGGGGGGCAATACAGAAAGCCGACACGGCCACCATGGGGTGGGCGTCGAGGAAGCATGTTGAAATCTCCTAGGTGACGCTTTCACGCCACCGGGACAATGAATTGACCACATGCTAGCGGTTGAACCCGATCCAACAAGTCGAGAATTCAGGAATGGCGTGTCAGAACGCCCCGGGAAAGTTCAAGGAGAAGTTCACGCGCGGGACCGGCTGGCAGAATCTCCAGACGAGACTGGGCTGTGGCGACAATCTTTCGTGCGGATTCCATCGTCTGATCGAGCGCACCGGACGAATCGAGTTGCTCGACCAGCTCCGAGCGATCCCGGGACTTCACGATTCGATCGAACTCGTCCCTGTCCCTGCTGTTCAGTCCGTCCCTGAGTTTTATCAGGGGCAACGTGAGTTTCCCAAGATCGAGATCGCGACCGACCGATTTACCGGTGACCTCGGTCTTGCCCATCAGATCAAGGACATCGTCGATGATCTGGAAGGCTATCCCCATCTCTATTCCGAAGAGACGCAATGCCTCGCAGTGTTCATCGTCTCCACCACCGAGAACGGCACCCAGCCGACAACAGGCGCCGATCAAGGATCCCGTCTTCCTGCCAACGATGTCGAGATAGACATCCTGCTTCATATCGAGATCGTTCTTGTTCTGAAGCTGGATCACCTCACCCTCGCAGAGTGTGTTCGTGACTTCGCCAAGCGCCATATTGATCGAGGGATCGCCGAGCGTCGAACAGAGATGGAACGACTTCGATATCAGATAGTCGCCCAGCATCACGGCGACATCATTGCCATAGAGCGTGTTGACGGTGGCGCCACCACGACGGACATCAGACTCGTCGAGTATGTCGTCGTGTACGAGTGTCGCCATGTGGATCATCTCCACAACGGCCGCGAGCACACGGTGACGGTCATCCAGGTTCTCTCTGGAATACGAACCGGTGGCTGCCAGGGAGGAGAGGATCACCAGTGTGGGACGAAGCATCTTCCCCCGATACCGCTCGATGTGCGTGCACAGATCGTTGACATCGTCATCACTGCTGTGAAGATGCTTCTTGAAGACATCACCGACCACATCCAGTTCCTCGATGAGAAGGGATCCAAGGGCTTCATTTGAGATGACTATTTCAATCAGGGACAAGATATATGGCCTGTAGATCTACTTGATACCAACAAGATAGGCGACCCATCCTTCACAGGCTTCGCCGGTTTCGACTTCAGTCCATTCACCATTGCCTTCTTCGTTTTCCTCGTCGGTACCTTCCCAGTAGACGACGGCATTTCGAAAACCGGCTTCCAGAAGCAGTTCCTGGATCTCTGGAAGTGTCCAGAGTCTCCATTCATATGTGAATGCCTTCATGATCTTCGTGCCGTCCGGGAACTTGAAGTGGATGTGGTTGACCACATCGCCACTGACGGGGTCGTAGTGATTCTGGTCCCAGATGTAGGTGAATCCATCCAGATCACGATCCTCCTCCATTTCAAGGAAGGAATCACTGCCTCCATAGGCATCGAGGATGAACAGGCCATCTTCAGTCAACTGCTCTCGAACGGATCTGAAGTAATCAACCAGCTGCTGTCTCTTCTTGAAGAGGTAATAGCTGAAGTTGAAAGCCAGTATCGTCTCGACCGGATCACTGTCCGTCGTCAGGACATCACCCTCTATCAACTCGAGACGTGCTGCCTGATCATCATTCAGCTGGGTCTCGATCTTCCGACGGCAGTACTCGAGAACGTCGGTACTCAGATCGACACCCACAGCCGTGTTTTCGTCACGCTTCTTGACCCACTCGCGAGCGACCGCGGCGGTTCCACAGAAGTCCTCCCGCATGGATCTGGCCTCTCGACCCCTCTGGTCCTGCCAGATTCGATCAATCGTTCCGATCTCACCCTCGGGATCCTGAACGGACAACTCATAGAGCTCGTGGATATCACTGCCCTTGGCTGTGCGCCAGTTCTCGGAACCCTTCTTGCCTTTTCTCTTCGTCGTGGTTGCCATACTTCCCAGTGTAGCGATGGAACCGCTCACGGCGTGTCATCCAACACATCGTAGATCCGAATCCAACTCCATCTGGGCTTCCACTTGGTCACGAGATCCACATGATTCGGATGTTCCAGATACGCCTCATATGCCTCATCGGAGTCGAATCCAACATAGAAACCGACGTCGTAGTCCGAGTCGACCATGGGTCTGCCGAAGTCCCCGTGCTGGCCACAGAAGTAGGAGGCCACTCCGGGGATCGAAGACAGGTCCCGATCGCAGTCCTGAATCAGAGCATCGACATCCTGGGCGGCCTTGAGCTTGAAGAAGACCACATGGTTGATTCTGGCGGTCCGTCTGCTGGGCGAGCATCCGATCAAGAAGGCCAATGCCAGAAGACCTGTGCACAGAAGGTGTATCCGTGAATTACCCATATCCCCGAGTATAGTCATCGAATCATGAAAACCGACGGACCAGGGTTGACTGTTCAAAGCCGATGGGAGGGGGGGCTCGAGAAGGCTCGGGAAATCTCCTCGGCACTTGGAATCCGGATTTCGAATGAAGAGCGTGTTCCGGCCGGCGAATACAGAATCGTCGTCTTCGAGCATGGCGTCGAGTTGTGGGATGAATTCTCCAGAAAGCATGGAATGCCCCTCAATTTCAGATCAGTGGATCTGAGAACCGGTACCGGGAGCCTTTCCCACAAACAACCGATCGCCAGAGCCATTGGAAGATCCGCCCGGACCATTCTCGATGCGACAGCCGGTCTTGGACACGATTCCTTCCTGCTGGCTTGTCTTGGGTGGCGAGTTCACGCGGTCGAGAGGCATCCCGTCATATTCACACTTCTCAAGGAGGCGTTCCTCTCCATAGATGGTGATGTCCAGATCTCCCCGGTGATCGAGGATCGTCTCCAGATCCACAATCAGGATGCCCTGTCATGGTTGTCCGACCCAGACAACCCCGATATCGATGTGGTGTATCTCGATCCCATGTTCGATGCGAAACGATCATCCGCCCTGCCGAAGAAACCAGCCCAGATACTCAGGAGACTGGTCGGTCTGGATGATGATGTGGATCAGTTGTTCAGATCCGCCATGAATCATGCCAAGAGCAGGGTGGTCGTCAAGAGATCGGATCACGATCCGCCTCTGGTCGAAGGTCCATCACGAAGCTACAAGGGAAAGATAGTCAGGTATGACGTGTATGAAACAAGGAATATGATCGATGGTTGATGTACTTGTCCTTGATGTCGAGACAACGGGACTCTCACGAAAGACCGATGTCGTGACAACCGCCTGCTGGTACTACAAGGGTGAATGGAACAGATGGGTACGCGGAATCGACTCACCCGCGACACTCACGTCCCATTGGCTGGAGTGCGGTGAACTGGTCACCTTCAACGGTCGCAACTTCGATGAGAAGTTCATCATCAAGGACTTTGGAGTCAAGCCACACGACAACCACCGCGACATCATGCACGATGGTTGGCGACATGGATACAAGGGTGGACTCAAGGCTGTTTCGCAATCCCTGGGACTTCCACGACCACCAGAGATTCAGGGAATGGATGGTCGTGCGGCGATCACACTCTGGAATTGCTGGATCTCGGGCGATCAGGCTGCGCTTGAGCTGTTGAGTCTGTACAACGCCTGGGATGTCTGGTTGACCTGGTGTCTCTATCAGAGGTTTGTTCTCGATGTGGATCCCCATGACGACCACGGGATTCCATGGAAGTTGGACATGAAATCGGCAAGCCGCCTGCTTGAATCGACCGATCTTGGCAGGTTCCGGTGACCTTCAACTGGATTCAGACCCCTTGGTGGTGTACAACTAGGTCTCGACGGAGAATTCCCATGAACACACCTGAAACCGAAATGATTGAAACCGTCCAGGGGATGGACAAGTGCGAAAAGAGAGCCTGGTTGATACTCCTGGTGGTCTTCGCTCTGTTCATGATCGGGCTCATCATGGTCTCTTTCTGGGGTGGACCGTTTGAGGCGAACAGCTATTGGCTCGAGGAAAAGCCTCCGACCTTCCCCAATTGACCCTTGAAACCCCCGATTCCCGGAGGTGGAGAATCAAGGTCGTCTCTTTTCAGACGATTCCACATCAGGGCATGCAGCTATCCAACAGTCTTTTCAGGGCCGAAGCAGCCTGAATATCCATCGACTGGCCGATAAGTCAATCGATGGGGGTGGAGATCTGCAAGAAACCCCCGGCAAGGTATTCACGAAGACACCCGCTTGAACTACAATCCCGGGTTCAGGGGCTGTAGCTCAGTTGGGAGAGCGCCTGCTTTGCAAGCAGGAAGTCGTCGGTTCGAGCCCGTCCAGCTCCATTTCAGATGTCGTGTTGCCTCAGTTGAATGTCGCTGCAACCAGATCGACACGTTCGGGTTCGATGACCTGAACCCGCCACTGGCTGTCGAACTCCATCGTGCCCACAACACCTATCCACTGACCGATCATCGATGCCACATCGGCTGTCTGGCTTGGTTCCAGATAGGCAAGCGTGCGTCCATTCATAGGATCCTCGACCCTGTAGAGAGTCGGGCGTCCATCCATACCAGTGAAGACGCTCGAGACATTCAGACGACCAAGCACAACGTAGTCGACGGGTTCATCGAGAACCTGACGAATGATCGAGACGTCGTTGTTGGCCAGCCGGGCGATGACATCGAGATCCTCGAGCGATCTGTACTGTTCCCTCAGTTGCGAAGCCATTTCAAGTTGACGAATCCTGATCGAGGCCATCAAGGCGGCTTCGGGTTCGATCTCCTTGTCCTCCTCGGCGACCATCTGATAGCCGTCGACGAGTCGATTCATGAGATCACGGGACATGTCCGTCGCCGGAAGCGAGGAGTAGACGGTTTCAAGGCTGTTGAAGAAACGTTTCTGGTGCGAAACAGGTTCGATCGACACTCTCTCGACAACGACGACGGGTTCCTGTTCTTGTGGAACATCGACGACCCGGTTTCTTCGATTGCTGAGATATCTCGCCAGGTAGGAGGGGTTTGACGGAGAGACCGACTCCACCTGTTTCACCTTCTCCACGGTCTCCATGCCGGAATTCACCCTGTCGACAACGGTGATTTCATCAACGATTCGATCTGGTCCACCAGTCCACAAGCTTGAATCATCGGGACCGGCGGGTCTCAGATTGGCCATGTTGATCCAACCCTCAGCCGTCACCGGAAGTCTCACCTTGTAGAAGTTGAATGATTTTCCATCGATGTCGCCAGTCGTCCGCTCGATGATCTCAACCGATGTATCCATGGGCAGCATGCATACCTGTCGCCATGCCTTCTGCGGACTCGGATCGGAGATGTCGGCGGCGAAGACGGCAGTCGTGTCGAGCGTCTTGCCCGAATCCGCTGTGAGCACCGTGAATCGTCCCGACTCGTTGATCGGTTGCCTGATCCATCCCCAGGCATCCTCGAAGACGGGACCGGTCGCCGGTACACGTCCCCAGTTCACCTTGTTGTCCACCACATGAACGATGGAACCAGCAGGAATTTCCTTGAAGGCGTAGTAGTTCTCCGCCGCCCCACATCTGACCACGGTGTTGTCGGATTCCACGACGAACAATTCGTTCATCGGCGGAACAGCCGTTGATTGCTGGAGGACGAGGCAGGAGATGATCAGGCTGAAAATGGACATGTTTCTGGTTCCTTCTTGGTCACAGAATATACAACCCTCAGAACCACCATCCACCATCGAGGCGGGCGGTGGAAAACAATTGGAATCCCGGGTTCCAACACCTCGAACAGAGGGATATGGGGGCTCTAAATCAAGTTTCAAGGCCTCATATCGGGGATTATGGATGGCTGCGCGGTAGGATTCACCACAATGCGTCCACTCGTTCCCATCCTCCTGTGCCCGATCCTGATCACAGCCTGTTCATCACCATTGGATGGGCCAGATCATGGTCCATTCCTGGACAAGGGTCTCACGAGGATCATTGAGCAGGAGATGCAATCCGTGGAGGCGCTTGAACGAGAGGCGACCACCGAGGCACCCTCGGACATCGAGAACATTCTCGCCGATCGGCGGGACAAGCTGGATGCACTGACACCTGTTCCACCAGGAGCGGATCTGAGTGCTCGTCTTGGTCCCGATCTGAGTGGGGAAGACTCTCAACGTCAACCAATCAACATCGACCAGGCTGTCAGGTCGGCGGTCATCAACAATCTCGACCTCCAATCGGCGAGGCTTCAACCCGCGATCAGGAAGGAGGAGGTCATCCAGGCCTCGGCCGTGTTCGACATCGTTCTGGGTGCCGGTGCCTCCTTCGGAAGATCCCGGACTCCGACCACCGTCGTCGAGACGCTTGGGGATCAACCTCTCAATGTCGGTCTCTCCCGGATCGAACAACTCCAAATGAACGTCGGGCTTGCCAAGAAACTCACCACTGGCGGTGAAGTGACGCTGTCCACGAGTATGGACCGCGAGTTGCAGCGGGATTATGCGGATCTCAAATTCAATCCCAACCCCGGTACCCGTCCGATCTTCTCCCTCGAACTCGAACAACCCATTCTTCGCGGCTTCGGAGAAGCGGTGAATCTCGCCGATGTCTTCATAGCCAGAAAACTCGAGGAATCGGCGATCGAGGATCTCCGAAGCCAGTTGATCACGACCATCACGGACACCGAGGTCGCCTACTGGAACCTGGCGATGGCCTGGCGAAATCTGGCCATACAGCAATGGTTGGTGGAAGCCGCCGAGGACCTTCTCGACCTGATCAATCGACGTCGGAGCTACGACGCCAACATCGCGGACTGGGCCCAGGCCGTGGCCACCGTCGAACAACGTCGGGTCAACATCATCAACTATCAGGAACAGGTCAAGGAAGCCTCGGACTATCTCAAGCTTCTGATGAACAATCCGGACATCCCGCTCTCCGGCGAACCCGTCCTCGAGCCCGAGGATGAGATGGTCCACGCACCGATCGAACTGGAACTTCGTGAATCACTTCTGAAGGCCATCGCCAATCGACCGGACGTTCGAAAATCGCTCTACGAGATAGACATCGCCGAAATCAACGAGGTGGTCGCCGACAACGGGCGTCTTCCGGAACTGGATGTCCAGGCGAGTGTGAGCACACAGGGATTGGGTGAAACCTACAGCGAGGGATACACCGGTGCCTTCTCCGGTTCGTACATCTCCTATCTCGTCGGGCTCGTCTTCCAGTATCCACTCGGCAACAGGGGCCCCGAAGCGGCGTTTCGCGCCTCCAGACTGGAACGAAGCGCCTCGATGGTGGCGTATCGAAGAACACTGCTCCAGGTGATACTGGATGTGAAGACAGCCATGCGTCAGGTTCTCAACAACGCCAGACTCATCAAGGCAACGAGAGTATCGCGAGTGGCAGCCGCTGAATCCCTTCGAGCACTCGAGATCGAACGACAGACCCTGGCAAGCCTCACGCCAACCTTCCTCAATCTCCTGTTCACGACGCAGGCCCAACTGGGCAATGCGAGAAGTGCCGAGTTTCTGGCCATCGTCGATTTCAACATTTCCGTATCCAACATGTATCAGGCCATGGGAACCACACTGAACATCAATCAGATAGGTCTCCAGACACTCGACGAAAACGGCAACTTCGATTCATACAATCTCAACTGAGAAGAACATGATCGGACCACGCATACTCAAGGCCAATGAAGACTCGATCCGGGAAGCAGCAGCCGATCTGAAGCGTGGATCGATGGTCGTGTTTCCAACCGAGACCGTCTATGGACTCGGCGGGGGGACACTCGACGAATCATCACTCGAATCGATCTATCGTCTGAAGGGGAGAGATCGGGATAATCCGTTGATAGCGCATGTTCTGGACATCGAAGATGCGAAAAACATCACGACGGGATGGGATGACCGTTGCACACTTCTGGCCGAGGCCTGGTGGCCCGGTCCATTGACTCTGGTACTCGGTAGAGCACCATCCGTTCCCGAACTGGCCTCGGGAGGTCGTCCGACACTCGCGATTCGAAGCCCACAGCACCCTGTTGCCCGTGCGTTGTTGAAGGCATATGGCGAACCCATATCAGCCCCATCCGCAAACAGGTCCGGGGATGTTTCGCCAACCTGTGCCCAACACGTCATCGATGATTATTCGGGAGATGCCGCAGCAGACGGGATGATCGTCCTGGATGGCGACAGGTGTCATGTCGGCATCGAATCGACCGTTCTCGACATGACCGTCGATCCACCACGCATACTTCGTCCAGGTGCCTTGACCGCTGAAGTTCTCCAGCCACTGATCGGCTTGATTGAACACATGGATATCCACCAGACATCCGCCTCTCCCGGAACCATGGAGAGCCACTACTCCCCCCAGACGAACTGCCTGCTTGTGGGTATCGAGGAGATCCGCCACCATCTCGTGAACATAAACCAGAGATGTGTGGTTCTGATATCCAACCCGGATCATCACGATCTGGTTCAGCCACCACACAAGCTGCTGAAGATGCCGACAGATCCCGATGGGTATGCCCACCAGCTCTACGACGCCCTGAGAAGAGCGGATTCCGAACAGGCCGATCTGATACTCATAGAGTCCAATGGTGAAGAGGACCCGAACTGGATCGCCATCAGGGACCGTCTGATGAGAGCGGCCTCCGACAGACCCATTTGATGATCGGACGCCATATCCCATCAGGGCATCAAGGGGTACAGACGACCCCCTTCGCATCGACATCGAAGTAGCCGTCGTAGTAGTGGTGATTCCATGCCGAATCCTTTGGCCTGGCGGCCACCACGATTCCCCGGACCAGATTCATGAGAGTCCACCCGGAAGACTGGCTGTATTCCGAACCATCAATCGATTCAAGATCGAATGCCACCTTCATGTCGAAACTGACTGGAGGAAACTCAAGTGCACAACGACATACGGCCGGAAAAGGACTTCCCGCACAGGGTTCATAGGATTCCACC